>NZ_JACJFF010000013.1:0-80899 GCF_014164465.1 Vibrio sp. SG41-7
AAAGTATACTTGTCTCCCGTTGTCGACTTGTTTACTCAGGAAGTGGTTGCTTATAGAGTGGCCAAAAATGCCTGCTTGCCGCTCGTCACGGATATGCTGACGGAGGCTATATCAACGCTTAAACCTAACTCAAAGCCAATTATACACAGCGATCAAGGTTGGCAATATCGCCATCGACAGTATCAGAAAAAGGTAGCAGAGGGTGGGTTAACGCAAAGCATGTCGAGAAAAGGCAACTGCTTGGATAATGCTGTTGCTGAAAACTTTTTTGCTTTACTCAAAACCGAGATGTATCACAACCAAAGCTTTGAAGATGCAGATGCTCTGATAGAGCAAATTAAAGAATACATCGAGTACTACAATACCAAGCGTATAAAAGTGAAACTAAAAGGCCTGACTCCGATAGAATATCGAACTCAGGCCTTGAAAGCCGCTTAACAGAAATGTCCAACTTTACGGGGTCACTTCATAGTCGCTGGCTTTTGCATATCTATAGGTCTACAAATATAGGTTTCGCTTTTCGATTAAAGAACCGCAGCAAGACCTTTACATAGAGGACCCATGTTTGACTTAGTCATGCCAGCAACACTGATACGGCCAGAGCCAACAATGTAGATAGCGAATTCGTCTTTCAGGCGAGTTACTTGCTCTTTGCTTAGGCCAGAGAACGAGAACATGCCGTTTTGGCGCTCGATGAATGTGAAGTCTGCATCAACACCTTCAGATTTCAGTGTGGTTACGAATAGCTCACGCATCTCTTGGATACGGTCACGCATTTCTGCCACTTCCGCTTCCCATTCAGCACGTAGATCAGCATCACCAAGGATGTGAGTTACTACAGCACTACCGTGCGCTGGTGGGTTAGAGTAGATAGAGCGGATGATGCTCTTAACTTGAGAGAACGCTGTCGTTGCTACGTCTGCAGATTCTGCAACTAGAGTGAATGCGCCCACACGCTCGTTGTACAAGCCGAAGTTCTTAGAGAATGAGCTAGCAACAAGGATCTCTTTGTTGTATTGAGCAAAAATACGTAGACCAGCTGCATCTTCTTCAACGCCTTTTGCAAAACCTTGGTAAGCAAAATCGAATAAAGGAAGCAGTTTCTTCTCAGCAACCAGTTTAGCCAGCACTTCCCACTCGTCAGTTGTTGGGTCGATACCTGTTGGGTTGTGACAGCAGCCGTGAAGAAGAACGATATCGCCTTCAGAAGCTTTCTCTAGGTCAGCAACCATGCCTGCGAAGTCTTTGTCTTTTGTTTCAGCGTTGTAGTAGCTGTATTGAGCTGTTTCGATACCCGCAGCAGCGAAAACGCCGTTGTGGTTTGCCCAAGTTGGGTTACTGATCCAGATTTTAGCATCGCCTAGTTGGCGCTTGATGAATTCGCCAGCAACGCGAAGTGCACCAGTGCCACCAGGAGCTTGTGCAGTTTTCGCGCGTTGAGACGTTACGATCTCTGCGTCTGAACCGAAAAGAAGCTTCTGAACCGCTAGGCCGTACTCAGCTGTACCTTCAATTGTCAGGTAAGATTTGGTTTTTTCGCTTTCAAGAAGTGCAGCTTCTGCTTTCTTTACTGTTTTAAGTACAGGCGTTTGGCCAGCTTCATTTTTGTAGATGCCAACACCAAGGTTGATTTTCTCTGCACGAGAGTCTTTTTTAAACTCTTCAGTAAGGCCGAGGATAGGATCGGCGGGAGCAGCTAACACTTTTTCAAACATAATCTTCATCCATGTCAATTGAGAGGGGATAGTATCTATGGGTAGTTATACCTGTATGGAATTTTTAAGACAATACGAAGTGAACAGAAAGGCCAAAAAAAATCCATTTCAATCAGATTTATTGACTAAAGAGGGTATTTGATAACAAAACACCCTACGGATTAACCTATAGGGTGCAAGAAGTTAGTGGTTTTTATATGGATTAGGCTGGTTGAGCAATAAAGCTTTCACGCTCGAGTTCACTTGGTACATTTTTGCCATCTTTGTAGGTCGCGGCAATCGAAACAAACTCTTGTTCGACTGCCAGAAAAGCTTGGACAACTTGCGGGTCAAAATGCGTCCCATTGCCCTCTAAGATGATCTGTTTAGCTTGTTCGTGAGTAAAGGCTGGCTTGTAAACGCGTTTCGATATTAGCGCATCATATACATCGGCTAATGCCATCAAACGGCCAGATAACGGGATATCTTCACCAGACAACTGATTAGGATAACCGCTGCCATTCCATTTCTCGTGGTGAGTCAGAGATATCTCCTTTGCGACTCTTAAGAAAGAGCTACTTCCTAACTGCTTTTCTGCAATAGATAACGCTTCAGCACCAATCGCGGGGTGACCTTTCATTATCTCAAATTCTTCGTCCGTCAATTTACCCGGTTTCAATAATACGCTATCAGGCACACCCACTTTGCCCACGTCGTGCAAAGGCGCAGATTTGTAGAGCAACTCGATGTAGTTTGGTGTTAACAAGCTTGAGTGGGTTTCTGATTTGCTGAGCTCTTGTGCGAGTACCTTTACGTATTCTTGGGTTCTCAGAATGTGAGCACCGGTTTCATTGTCTCGAGATTCGGCCAACGCAGACAAACTTACGATCGCAACGTCACGGGTCGTTTTGACTTCGTTTTGTGCCGTTTCGAGGCTATCAAGCATGGTGTTGGTCATTGATGCCATTGAGCCTAGCTCGTTGTAACCGAAAATAGGTAAACGAACGCCTTGTTCGCCATTGGTGACCTTGCTCAATGCACACTCTTGGCTAAGCAAAATGCGTTTAATCAGTTTGCTCCAAAGTGTCATGATGATGATTGCGTAGCCACCCAGCACCACTGCCAAATAAATGAACTCTTTAATCACGCTGATCTTGCCTGTGCCATCCAACAAGCGTTCAGGGTTGTGCTCTAACCAGAAGATATCTTTAACGGCAATCATCGTCAGCATGGTGGTCAGTGTAACCAGAAGTACGACGACTAACCCGATCATCTGTTTGACCAGAGAGCTTCTTTCACCAATCAATCGGAAATCAAATTGTCCAGACTCTTCCATCTTGTCCATTTGACTAAGCTTGGCATTCAGTTGAAGAATGGTTCCAGTAAAGAAGCCAAATAGGCTCATGCCAAACAGTACTTTCAAATTACTGTCTATGGTGAATTCATAGCTTAAGTTGTAGTAGAGCGCGAAAGGGACACTTGCAGCAAAAAATAACAGGGTATCGAGCTGCGCTAATCGACCTTGTTTGACTAAGGAGTGTTGCGCTAATAAGTAACGACGCGCGAGCCATAATAAGACAAACACAATACTGACTTGTGTGAAAATCTCTAACGTCGTTAAGCTTTCGAGCATAGGGCACACCCGACTGCCGTAGGTGCCAAACAGCACGCCAGCGATGACGTATAATTTAGTCGTTAGCGATTGATTGTAATTTGAAGTATCCATCGATAAGCCTTTGTTGATTTTCATCTTAGGGTTTCGTAACTAATCCTAAGTTTACGAATACGCGATTTTCACATTGATTTACGATTTTCACATTGATTCACGATATTGGAAATTTGCATGGTTAGCATAGCTGACGTGAATAAGACCGGAAATTCTATCGATAGCTTTCGTTGAATGATACAAGAAACTGGTTTGTGTTAGTGATTTGTTAGCTAGGTGGGGGTTATTGCAGCATTACTATGAAGATAATTGAATAGCCTCGTTGAGATTAGAGGCTATTCAGTCGGTATACTTGAGTGGAATCGCGAGTGATTGAGTTCGCTATCTACTTTAAAACAATTACTTTTTCAGGTTGATTTCAGCTTCGATAGAACCTGTTTCAATCTCAGGGTGAGACGCTAGTTTGTCTGATGCCCATTGGTTAAGGTGTTTCAGAATAGCAGACACCGCGTGTTTCTCAGTTGGTGCTTGGTCTTGATCGACGTCGATCTTCTGCTTTGGATGTGAGCCTGTTGCATCTTCAGCGATATGTAGCCAATCTGGGTGCCAGTAATATGGCTGGCCACTCGGTGTTGTCCAACTATGAACACCGTTTGACTCTCCTTTATAACTTAACTGGTCTGCTTCTATTTTTTTCATTGTTATCTCGCATGTTTTTTGGGTTACATCAAATTATAGAGGCGTAGAACGAACTTGGCTCCCGCCTTGGTTACAAACTTAGCAAAGCATACAAAGTTATCTGTGAACTAATTCACACTATTATAGAAATTAGGTCCAATCATATGGATAGCAGCAATAGTTGTTAACGTTAGTGATAAAATCCCCGGCTTATTAGAATTTATCTAGGTAGTACAATTAGATGGCGCGTTATGAAGAGCTTGCAAAGGATATTCGAACTCAGATCGCTAATAACACTTGGCGATCCGGAGAGAAGATCCCTTCGGTACGCATGAGTTGTCGAAATTACAACGTCAGCAATAGTACTGTCTTACAAGCCTACCAATTGTTAGAAAGCGAAGGGTGGATCATCGCTAAGCCTCAGTCGGGCTACTTTGTTGCACCACGTGTGGACGGCGTTGATTATGAACTGCCGTTAGTACACAAAAAGAAAGCCATTAATGATCGCTTATTCGACTTTTTGAAATCGAGTTCAGCAGAGGGTGTGATTCCTTTTGGCTCAGCGTTCCCCGATCCTGACCTTTTCCCATTACCTACCTTGACTCGAAACCTTGCCAGTGCTGGTAGAAAGATGACAGGTGCCAGTGTGATCAATAATCTGCCACCGGGCAGTGAGTCCTTAAGAAGACAAATCGCGCAGCGTTACCTGCAGCAAGGCATTACGGTTAACCATCAAGATATCGTGATTACCTCTGGCGCAATGGAAGCGCTTAACTTAAGTCTGCAAACGGTTACTAAGTCGGGTGATAATGTTGTGATTGAATCTCCCGCTTTCTATGGTGCTTTACAGGCCGTAGAAAGATTAGGACTCAATCCTATCGAAGTGGATGTTTGTCCAATCAATGGATTGAATATTGAGCAGTTTGAAAGCGCACTACAAAACCAAGATGTAAAAGCGTGTTGGCTGATGACGACGTTTCAAAACCCGACAGGGACAAGTTTGTCTGAAGAAGCGAAGCGCCGTGTAGTTCAGATTGCAGAACAACACGAAACCTACATTATTGAAGATGACGTATATGGTGACCTCTACTTTGAAGGGCATAAACCCAAGCCACTTAAAGCCTTCGATAAGACCGATTCTGTTCTGCTTTGTGGTTCGTACTCAAAAAGTCTGTGTCCGGGTTATCGGGTCGGCTGGGTTGTGAACACGCGTTTCAATGATGCCATTCAAAAGCTGCAGCTTCTTTCTACACTGTCGAGTAGTGCGCCTGTGCAGCTTGGCGTCGCACACTTCTTAACACATGAAAGCTACGACAATCACCTTCGTAAATTACGTAAAAATCTTCTAGTGAGAAAAGAGCGATTCATTGAGGTCATTAAGCAGTACTTCCCGCATTCCGTCGAGATTGAAGAACCGGCTGGTGGTTACTTCATATGGATTCGCCTTTCCGCCAAATTCGACAGTCAACAATTTTACCAACTAGCGATTGCTCAGGGGATCAGCGTCGCTTCAGGCGATCTGTTTAGTGAGCAGGGCAGAGTCGATAACGCGATCAGATTGAACTTCTCTTATGAACTCACAGAAGAGAAAAAACAAGCACTAATCTTGCTTGGCAAACTGGCACATCAACTTACGCATTCGTAAAATCTTAAGTCACTCATAAAACAGAGCATGATTTCAACTGTACGGATTGTTTCTGGTGCAACTGTACGCCTTGTACAACAAAGAGTTGTGATTCAATACAGTTAGACCAAATATTGGAGATACCGTTATGTTGAAAATGACTATGGGAAATGAAGTTAAGCTGATTATCGTCGCGATTGTGTGTGCGCTTCTGCTTATTCTCGGCCACGTATTGCTGGCAAAAGCCTTCGCTGATATGGCTTGGGCTGAATATACAACAGCGGCTATCCCGTTCGTTATGATGGCAATTTGCGGTCTCGCGATAAAATACGCTATCGACCAAGATGTCGATTAAGCCGATTATCCAGTGGAATTATTTTAAGCCCTGCCAGAATTTGGCAGGGCTTTCTCGTTTTAAATGACCTGAACTTTTGCATAATTGCATTAAACCTGAGCTCTGAAGGTTATCTCATACTTTAATGCCACAGGCTTTGTAAGTCTGTGTAAGCGAGAAATGGTGATTATTTGGAATATGCATCACCTTTAGTCAAAAACTTGGCTTATTGGTTGTGCTAGGAAATAACCAGAGCCTACCTTTCGTTGTTATATATTCACGTCAATTATTGGTCGCTATGCGATAAAAGTGACCAGAGTAAAGGCTTACAGTACCTTACAGGTTTAAATTTCCCATTTATTACAATTGGTTATGACTAATTGAGATGCGGGATTATGAGATTGAAATATACAAAAACAAACCTGTGCATGTTGGCTTTGTTAGCCACCAATGCTTCAGCAAGCGAACTCCATGTTGATTTGAATCGACTAAGCAATTTTTCGGAAGTTGGTACTAATAGATTGTCTATTACCAGTGAATTTATCGGCTATGAGCTTGATGAGGGAAAGTATCGTTACGCAAGAGATGTTGACTTAAACGGCTTAGATTGGGCTTTTCTTTATGGAGAGCATCAAAGAAAAGATAAACCCAATAGCGCCTTAATTGGTGATGTGAAGGTTATTGGTGATTTAAAACAAGTCGCTACTTCAGAGACTAAAAATGCAGTTGGTAATCGTTACTACTGGCAAGACGGCGACTCTACGGATTATAACCAAGAGCTGGCTTTTTCAGGTTTACTTGTTGGTTCTAGTGGTTTCTCTTTTGACGTTCAGCCGAGTAAAGAAGGGCGATTTTCTGTAGAGCTTTATACACATAATTGGCTGTCTTCTGCTGATGTAACCGCATGTATTAACAAGCAATGCATCACAATTAAAAATGACATTTCCTTTCACATGACCAGTGTCAAAAATACGATTGTTTTCGAATCTCAATCGCCAGATGACATCGTAGAAATCTCATATTCACGCCAATATAGGCAGTTTGATTTTGAATCGAGACAAGGCTATCACGCTATTGAGGCTATCCAGTTGAGAGAGGTTGAGTAACATGAAAAGAATCATTCTAGCATCAGCAATTGTAGCGAGCTTTTCTGCTCACTCAGGTCTCGGGAAAATGGATCGTTCGGTCACTCAACACAAAACGTTCGCTCTACAAACTCAGTTCGATTTTGCCTGTCATATGAATGCGGGTTCCGCGACCTTAATTGACCCTTACTGGGTGATAACGGCAAATCACGTATCAGGCTCTAAAAGTGAAGGGTATGAAAATGCAGTAACTTGTTCTTCTTATGAAAAAGATGAGAACGGTAAGTTCAACGTTATTCATACATCTCGTGCGACAACTGACCCTGATGGTGAGTGGGGGGAGTATGAATTTACCGATGGCATTTATGATTTCGCTCTGGTGCGCTTAGACACGCCAATCATCGGGATTAAGCCTGCGAAGTTACCAGAGAAAGGGATGTTCGATCATTCAGAGGTTTATGAAGTAAATAGCGTTGGCTTTGGTAACTATAACGGCCGTAATGGCGGGAAGAAATTTGTTAAGTACAATGACACAGATAAGAAATGGTTAGCTGAATATAAATATAACCCGGTGATCATGCCTCAAAGTGATTTGCAGTGGCTGATCATCCATGGCGACTCAGGTTCAGGCATTACGATTGAACGAGACGATGAGTTTTACATTATTGGGGAGATAGGCCTTCAATATTATGGCGAGCTTGGTTGGCAAGATACCTTTGATGATGTTTTGGGGAGATTAGATTCCTTAAACAAGGATATGAGGGAGCATGGGTTTAGTTACACGAAGCCAGTCAATCTTGGTGACGTAAGATGGACGCCAACGACCCAGAACAGTATCGAAGATCTTCACGCCTTTTACAGCTATTGGAAAGCTGGAAGTATGGATTTTAATGGTACTTATTGGACGAAGGATGGCGGTATTTACAACACAGCTTATGCGCAAGAAGGTGAAACGTACACTTTTGAAACTGTCATTCCTGCAAACCCAAAAGCGCCCGCTTTTGATGTGTTTGTAAATGGTCGTCAGGTTGCTCATAACATTAAGGCGGATAAGGAGAGCTTATTCTTTAAAGTGAATGCTTTTGAGCAAAAGGGTGATCAGATGGTGATTGAATTTAAGCCGCTAGAACAGACGGGCGAGAAGATACTTTTAGATCACTTTTTGGTTCGAACTGTTGAGTAGATTGAGCTGTTAATCTTTTATCAGTAGGCGCTTAGCAATAGGGGCTTATGAACATACCCTTATAAATAAGTGCGTATAAAAAAACCTCCGTATATACGGAGGTTTTTATTTATCTGGTGCTGACTTCGTTAAAGAAGAAGCAAGCCGATATTAGAAGTTAGCAGAGCGTGGTGTACGTGGGAACGGGATAACGTCACGAACGTTGCCCATACCTGTTACGTAAGACACTAGACGCTCAAAGCCAAGACCGAAGCCAGCGTGAGGCACAGTGCCGTATTTACGTAGGTCGCGGTACCAGCTCATGTGCTCAGGGTCGATACCCATACCAATCATGCGCTCGTCTAGAATGTCTAGACGCTCTTCACGTTGTGCACCACCGATGATTTCACCGATGCCTGGTGCAAGTACGTCCATTGCTGCAACTGTCTTGCCGTCGTCGTTTAAGCGCATGTAGAAAGCTTTGATGTCTTTCGGGTAGTTCTTAACGATAACAGGAGCTTTGAAGTGCTCTTCAGCTAGGTAACGCTCATGCTCAGAAGACATGTCGATGCCCCACTCAACGTCGAATTCAAATTTCTTACCAGAATCTAGTAGGATTTGGATTGCGTCAGTGTAGTCAACTTGTGCGAAATCAGCGTCTACGAATTGCTCTAGACGAGTGATTGCTTCTTTGTCGATGCGAGAAGCGAAGAACTCAAGGTCGTCGCGGCGCTCTTCAAGAACAGCAGCGAAAACGTACTTAAGCATGTCTTCAGCCAGTTTCGCTACATCGTCAAGGTCTGCAAACGCAACTTCAGGCTCAACCATCCAGAATTCAGCTAGGTGGCGGCTTGTGTTTGAGTTTTCAGCACGGAACGTAGGACCGAACGTGTAAACCTTGCTTAGTGCACAAGCGTAAGCTTCAGCATTAAGTTGGCCAGATACTGTTAGGAAAGTTTCTTTACCGAAGAAATCTTCGTTGAAGTCAACTTTGCCTTCGTCAGTGCGAGGTAGGTTTTCCATGTCTAGCGTCGATACGCGGAACATTTCACCAGCGCCTTCTGCATCAGATGCAGTGATAAGCGGAGCTGAAGTCCAGAAGAAACCTTGCTCGTGGTAGAAACGGTGAATCGCTTGAGATAGACAGTTACGTACACGTGCTACTGCGCCGATCACGTTTGTACGTGGGCGTAGGTGAGCAACTTCACGAAGGTATTCGATAGAGTGACGTGTCTTAGCCATTGGGTAAGTGTCAGCGTCTTCAACCCAGCCTACAACTTTAACGTCAGTTGCTGCTAGTTCGAAGTCTTGACCTTTCGCAGGAGACTCAACAATCTTACCCGTTACTTCAACAGAGCAGCCAGTTGTTAGCTTTAATACTTCGTCTTCGTAATTATTAAGATTATTAGGAACCACGGCCTGAATCGGGTCGAAACAAGAGCCGTCATAAATGGCAAGGAAAGAGATTCCAGCTTTGGAATCACGACGTGAACGGATCCAGCCGCGAACAGTTACTTCACTGTCTACCGCTAGCTTGCCGCCAAGTACGTCTGTTACAGGCGCGTAAGTCATGTTGATTTCATTCTCCATTGAGGGACAAATTCAACTCAAAGTCTCTGGCATTACTGCAAATAAACATACATTTGCACAATAATTAGCCGAAACATTAAGTTGTATAAACTTTTTAAATCGATTGAACATATTACCTGTCATACCGACAGCTTCAACCTTTATTCTTGCTTGGTGAAAGAAATATTGTGTCTACTGACCAGAAATACCTTTTAGGGTGTGTTTTTTGTTCGATCTTAGCGTCAGCCTTACCTTTCACCCTATGTGAGCTGTTGAACGAGCAAGACGTAATCGAAACCTTTGTTTTCAATAATGGGAGTGTGATTGTGTTGAGACTCACTCTATATTGGCGCGGATTCAGTCATTTTGGACTTGATCACCTTCTTAATTTCCCACTAAAGCTACAAGAGGAGTTTAATATTCACGTGTTAATTACGCCGCCTTAACCCCTGCATTCTCTCTACACCCGCACTTTTCGAGCGCTCGCTCATTCAAGAAAAACAGTCGATCAAATTATGTCTGAACAAGGCAGGACTGGCTGTACAAGTAAAAGAGAATTACATGCTTAATTATTTAAAAAAACACTGGTTATCAAACGTTAAAGGAGATTCATTATCTGGGATTGTGGTTGCACTCGCATTAATCCCTGAAGCCATCGCATTTTCAATTATTGCAGGCGTTGACCCTAAAGTAGGGCTTTATGCTTCTTTCTGTATCTGTGTTGTAACCGCTTTGGTTGGCAGTCGTCCGGGGATGATCTCTGGGGCAACGGGCGCAATGGCGCTGTTGATGGTCACCTTAGTGAGAGAACACGGGCTAGAGTATCTACTCGCAGCTTCATTTCTTGCTGGCGTCATTCAAATCGCGGCTGGATACCTCAAGCTTGGTAATCTGATGAATTTCGTTTCCAAATCGGTGATTACTGGGTTTGTTAACGCGCTCGCTATTCTTATATTTATGGCTCAGCTCCCTGAGTTGATCAACGTCCCTTCGAGCGTTTATGTATTAGTCGCTTTGGGTTTGGCGATCATTTATCTGCTTCCTTATTTTCCCAAGTTTGGTCGTGCAATACCTTCTCCATTAGTCGCGATTGTTGCCCTGACTATTATCAGTTTGTTATTTGGTTTAGATGTCAGAACGATTGGCGATATGGGCAAGCTTCCGGATTCACTGCCTGTGTTCTTGATCCCTAATATTCCATTCACGTTTGATACGCTCACAACCATCCTTCCATATTCTATTGCTCTATCTCTTGTAGGCTTATTGGAATCATTGATGACGGCGACGATCGTGGATGACCTGACCGATACTGAAAGTAATAAGAATAATGAATGCAAAGGGCAGGGCGTAGCGAACATCGTGGCTTCACTATTTGGTGGTATGGCGGGGTGTGCGATGATTGGCCAGTCGATCATTAACATCAAATCTGGCGGCTTAACCCGATTATCCAGCCTGATCGCCGGGGTTGTTTTACTGCTAATGGTGGTGTTTGTTTCTGATTGGTTGAAGCTGATACCGATGGCCGCTTTAGTGTCTGTGATGATCATGGTTTCAATCGGCACGTTTTCATGGCGCTCTGTTGTTGAGCTTAAAGACCACACACTCCCAACCAATGTAACCATGTTAGCAACCGTGGCGGTGGTGGTGTTTACTCACAATCTCGCAATAGGTGTTGCGGTTGGCGTGGTGTTATCGGCTCTGTTTTATGCGCATGCCAGCAAATCCATGGTGTTTATATCCGATGAAGTGGTGACTAACGAAATGCACACTACCCACCGAGTAAAAGGCCATGTCTTCTTTGCGTCTTCAGATGCGTTTATCGATCTATTTGATTATGACAATGCGACCTCTTTAGTGACCATCGATATTTCGGATGCGTCTTTCCTAGATAACACGTCGGTTGAGGCGCTTGATAAGGTCGTATTTAAGTTCCGTAAAAAGGGCGCTTATGTAGAAGTCGCAGGAATGGATACCGTGAGTGCGAATCTGATATTCAAACACGCGATGTACCACAAGCATAAAGATTTAACTGCGGTTTCCATTACGCACTAATCGTGGTTTAAGGTACTTTAAAAGCCTAAAAGCCTAAAAGCCTAAAAGCCTAAAAGCTTAAAAGCCTGAGCTAGACATTGTTATGAAGATAAAGCGCTCATCTTTGAGCGCTTTTTTGTTGATGTCGGTAGGGGAGTTCTACCGACCTATGACTGACCTTTATCGTTGGTTTTTGAGTTCGATAAGGTGAATTGGTTGATAAGAGATTCAAGGTGATCAGACAGCTCTTCTAAATCATTACTGATTTCACGAGTCTCAGCCGCAGACTGCGATGTGTTGTCGGCGTGAGAAGTGATGGTTTCAACCTTTTGTTGAACATCTTCGGTCGCGTGTGTAGTGGATTGCGTCTGTTGTTGAATATTTCTCGCATGAGCCAGCACTTGTTTCATTTCTTCAACGACACCATTCATTTCAACGGACAGTGCGTCGATATCTGTTGAGCTTTGATGTGCTTGTTCGCAAACGCGATCGGCAGAAGTCAGCGACTCTTCACTGCCTTGCTGGAACTGATGAATGATAGACTCAATACTGCCAGTTGCCTCTGCCGTTCGTGATGCAAGATTTCGAACTTCATCTGCCACCACTGCAAAGCCCCGACCTTGTTCTCCCGCACGAGCCGCTTCAATCGCCGCATTTAAGGCTAGAAGATTGGTTTGGTCGGCAATGCCACGAATCACGCTCAATATTGAAGAGACCTCTCCGGTTTTCTCATTGAGTGTCAATATTTTGTGTTTCACTTCTTCTATGCTGCTGACTAGGTTCTTTATCTCACTACTTGCATCATGTGCTTGGTTAGCACTTTTACAGGCCACATCAGCGGTATGATTGATGAGTTCTGACGCGGTTAAAGTGGCTTGTTCTACATTGACTTGCTGCGCCTGTATCCCTTCGATATTGTTTTGTACTTCAGCGGTTTCGTTTTGTTGATCGCTGGCGGCTTGCTCGGTAATTTGTGCAACACTGGTCAGTTGGTTGGCAGACGCATTCAGTTTGTGCGAGGTGTCTTGTACCCTCTCTAAGCTGTCGGAAACCGTGCCCATGAACGAGTTGATGGAGTTAGCAAGCGTGCCAATTTCATCCTTGCTTTGCTCTGGCAGCCGAGTTGATAGGTTTTTATCACTGCTGACTTGGGTCATAAAGCGAGAGGTTTGTTGAAGCGGGCGAACGATTATCTTACGAATCAATCCCATAGTAAGAACGAATCCGGCAAAGGAGATCACCGCCATGATACCGATCGCTGTCATCGTTTGAGTATTGATCAGCGAGTTGACATGGCTAAGGTTATATTCAAGTCGAATTGCACCTAATACTTCCCCTTCTGGCGCCATATGACATGCCACACAATTGGTGCCGCGATAGTTCTCGCTCGACTTCATTGGCAGAGCAATAACCAAGCCTTTTCCCCAATCGGCAGAAAAGGGTTCGATAACGGTTTCACCCGCTAGCGCTCGTTTATCAATATCATCCATAGGTGTTTGGTTGTCATTGCCAGGCCCGTATAACTTACTCACCGCATCAGCACGCAATACACGAACATTTTCAATGCCTTCTTGAGCTAACGCTTTCTGACGAAGAGTCTCTTTTTGTGCCATGGTGCCAGTGAGCATCATCATATTGAGGCTATCGAAATAGTTGCTCGCTTTATCGTGAAGCTGCTCACTTAACACTGAGTTTACAAGCTGCTTTTGCTGTGAATATTGAAAGTAGGTCGATATTGCTAATAGAAAAGTGAACACGATGGCGAGGGCCACTAGGATTTTAAAGGTGATTGTTGAGCGCATAAGGTGTTTGTTTTTATTAATTATAATGACGCGCATACTTTACGTGTAAGAGACCCTACCACCTATGAGGTATAACCGATTGTGTGACCACACTCCGGTTGTGGTTATGTTTCTGTGATGTAGCGAGTTTGTGATGATGTTCTTTGGGCGAATGAAAGGGAGTTTATCGTTAAATTTGAAGGGTATGAAAAGCCCAATAAACGTACATGGCTTAAACAAAAATCACTTTCTAAAAGGCACCTAATAGATGCCTTCTTCTTCGTATTATTCAATCTGGCTTAACTGCTGAGTCAGTATCATTCCAGTGAGCTTTTACCTAGTTAGGTTTAAGCCCAGTTGAAGTGCCATGCTTAGCTCATTGCGTTCAACAATCTCCTCGACAACTTTGCCTTCATCATTGAATCGGAAGTAAGTAAGGCTAGTCCAAGTAACGTTTTTGCCATTCAGTTGGTAGCCTTTCCACTCATCAGCACCTTTAGCTCTGTGAGTGAGCGCAACAACAACTTGATGGCCGTCTTCTACGATTTTTTGAAACGTCGTTTCCAGTGATTCATATCGGTCAGTAACGTGAACTTTTAACATGGCTTCGAACTCAGAGAGGCCATTAATTATCTTATTGCAATCAGGTCGATGGATCATTGTATCTTCAGCGAAATATTCGCCAATACGGTGAGTTTGTTTACCGTCTACACAATGCTTAAAGTAGTCTTTTACAACCTGAACTTGTTTGCTTGTCATGGTTTCTATCCTTATGTTTGTTGAGTGCCAACAATCTAATGGAACGTTACTGTCTTGAGTAGAGCCCATTTTGTGGATAATCTGTCGACAATATGTAAACAGTGGGGTGAGGTCATGAACGTATTAACGTCTATTAAGTCATTTATTGTGACTGTTGAGGAGGGCAGCTTTACAGGTGCGGCTAAGAAGATCGGAGTGTCGAAGTCTTTGGTTAGTCGCCATGTAAGAGAGCTTGAGGCTTACCTAAATACTCGCTTATTGAATCGTTCTACCAAGTCACTGTCCTTAACTGAGGTTGGTCGTCGCTATTTTAATGAGGCTCATGGGTTGGTCGACGGCATTGAAGATTTAAATGATTCTTTGAGGTTTGATAGTTCAGAAATGGTTGGCTCTTTGAGTGTTATGGCGCCTAAAGGTCTCACTGAGATTATGTTGATGCCCTTCATTTTGACATTTTCAAACAAATACCCAGATGTGGCGTTAAATCTCATGCTTTCAGATGGTGTTCAAGATCTCGCGACGGTTGGTTATGACATTGCGATTCGTTCTGGTGATTTAGTTTCGAAAGACTTAGGAATGATCGCGCGCACTATCTTTGTAAATCAGAACTTGGTTTGTGCTTCACCTAAATACCTAGAAAATAATACAGAGATTACAACGCCAATTGATTTAGCTAATCACACCATAATTGAAGATCCAAACCTTAAGAATGATGGTGTGTGGAGGTTTGAGCTTAGTGGGCATTTTCATGATGTAAATCTGAAGCCAACCCTCACGGTAAACAGCGTGCAAGCAGTGAAGGTCGCTGTTCGTTTAGACTATGGTATTGCAATGCTACCAAAGCAATTGGCCGAAGAAGATATAGAGTCTGGCGCAATTGTGGAAATTCTGCCGCAGTATGCGCTTAAAGAAAGAACGGTTTACGCACTTTACCGCGAGCGAGTGAATACGCCGCGCAAAGTGAAGGTGTTTATTGATGAACTATGTGAGCACTTCTCTTGCTGTTGAATATACTGGCCAAGCGTCATTATTAAAATCCACTTGCCAAAACAGGTGGATTTTTACTTTTACTTTCAATTACCGATTACCGATTACCGATTGCCAGTTAGCTGACGGTTGAAAGGGGAATGGCGTCAGAGATTGATTTTTCTAATCTGATGGCGATAAATTTCGAGGTAGGGGTAAAGGTTCGTTCACCATAGCTGTCTAGAGGAACCAAAGGGTTGGTTTCAGGATAGTAAGCCGCCGCCTGACCCTGTGGAACGTCATAAGCCACCAAGGTAAATCCTTTCACTTTTCTCGTTACACCATCTTCCCAAAGCGACACCATATCGACCTTGTCACCCGGTTTAAAACCGAGCTTCAATATATCGGCTTCATTGATAAACAAAACTTCGCGCATACCAAAGACACCGCGGTAACGGTCATTCAAGCCATATAACGTGGTGTTGTATTGGTCATGGGAACGCATGGTTTGCAAGATCAGATCGGGTTTATTGCCCCCCTGCAAGACCGCTTCATTAATCAGCTGTTTTGGCAGTTCATTGGAGCCAAATTGCGCTTTGCCGCTGAGGGTGTTCCATTGACGGTTTGCGGCAGGATTGACTAAATGAAATCCACCCGGATTTTCCAGTTTCTGATTGAAGTCAGTAAAGCCCGGAATCGTATCTGCAATGAGGTCTCGAATATGTCCATAATCTTGAATGACCCAATTCCAATCGATTGGATGGCTGCCCAGTGTGGCATTGGCAATACCCGCGACAATGGCTGGTTCAGAACGTAAATACTCTGATCGAGGTTCGAGCTGTCCGTAAGAGATGTGAACCATGCTGAAGGTATCTTCGACGGTGATGCCTTGTGGCCCATTAGCTTGTGTATCGATTTCCGTTCGCCCCAAACATGGCAAAATCAAGGCATCTTGACCGGTAACAAGGTGAGAGCGATTGAGTTTGGTTGAGATATGAACGGTAAGGTCACAATTTTTCATCGCCAGATGTGTGCGAGGAGTATCGGGTGTAGCTTGCGCAAAATTACCACCTAAACCAATAAAGACTTTCGAGCGTTTTTCCTCCATAGCTTTAATCGCTTGTATGGTGTTGTGGCCTACATCTCGTGGGACATTGAAGTTAAAGCGGCGTTCTATGCTATCTAGAAATTGGTTTGAGGGTTTTTCATCGATACCCATCGTACGATCGCCTTGGACATTACTATGCCCCCTAACTGGTGATAGCCCAGCACCTGGCTTACCGACGTTGCCGCGCAACAATTGCACATTGGCTACTTCTTTGATGGTTTGTACTGAATGACGATGTTGTGTTAGCCCCATAGCCCAACACATGATCACCTTTTCTGAACGGCGGTACATGTCTGCGACCATTTCTATTTCGCTTAAAGCTAACCCCGATTGTTCAGCGATATGCTCCCATGTTGTCGCATCAACTTCTGCTAAGTATTCATCAATACCTGTGGTGTGTTCGCTGATGAATTTACGATCAAATATGGCTTTGCCTTCGGTTGCGAGCGCATCACGTTCCCATTGCAGCAAATATTTAGCCATCCCACGAAATACCGCCATATCGCCACCTAATGCTGGTCTTAAATAAGCGGTATTGGTTGGTTTTGAACCATTGCTTAACATTTCAACTGGAACTTGAGGATTTTGGAAACGTTCAAGTCCACGTTCTTTCAATGGATTGAAACAGATCACCTGAGCGCCGCGTTTTACCGCTTCACGCAATGGTTCAAGCATGCGGGGGTGATTAGTTCCTGGGTTTTGCCCGAGCACAAAGATCGCGTCTGCTTGTTCAAAGTCGTCAAAAATCACGGTTCCTTTGCCCACACCGACCGTATCTTTCATGCCAATTGCACTGGCTTCGTGGCACATGTTTGAACAGTCAGGGAAGTTATTTGTTCCAAACGCACGGACGAAAAGTTGGTACAAAAACGCCGCTTCATTACTGGCTCGACCCGAAGTGTAAAATTCGGCTTGATGTGGCGAGTCGAGTTGCTTCAAATGCTTGGCTACGAGCGAAAATGCTTCGTCCCACGCGATAGGGATATAGTGGTCGGATGCAGCGTCGTACTTCATCGGATGGGTTATTCGACCTTGGTATTCCAGCCAGTAGTCTGTTTGTGATGACAAGGATGTTACGCTGTGTTCAGCGAAAAACTCAGGATCCACAAATCGATTTGTGGCTTCCCAGTTCACGGCTTTTGCACCGTTCTCACAGAAGTTCACTTTACTGCTGTGTGGGGATTCACCCCATGCGCATCCCGGACAATCAAAACCACCGTTTTGATTCGTTTTAAGCATTGTTCGAATGTTTTTGATGGCGTTTTCGCTGCCCCACCAACTCTTAGTGACGGCTTTTAACGCACCCCAACCACCAGCAGGACCTTTATATTTTTTTATCTGTTCTTTTTGGCTCACAACTGCACTCCTCACACACGGGAACGGCAGTAAACAAGGGAACCGGTAAAAACAGGCGCGTTATAAAAATAAGGCGGGAGTAAAACGGTTTTGATTATTTGGTATCGATACCTGTTTACTGCTTTGAATATTTAGAAATAGACTGGCTAATTGTTTGCCATGATCTAAATCAAAGGTTATGCCGTTAAGGGGCGGTGCGTCCAATTGATATTGCCGACTAAGTGATAAATAGAATCTATCATGGCGAGTAAATATGGAAAGTGTCGCTTTTGTCACAGTGATAAATGGACTTGTCACAGTGATAAATAAAATTTATTAGTCAGTGCGATGTGAGCTCTACTTTACGAGAGATTCGTTGGGCAGCCTTGATATAGCTGAGTCTCCCGTGATAGTTGCTGTCTATCACGCTATAGATAATTTAGATTTGACCTATATTTAAATTAGGCATACTTTGATTTAAATCAAAAATACCGTTGTTATTTTAGCTGTTGCTTTACAGATTGAGCCATTTCCCGTGATAGGTATTTTCAATCACAGAGAACCGTTAATGTACGACGAACGCGAAGAAGACGCTTCATTTCAAGGTTTTACTAATCATTCATGGATATAAAACAACTTAAGTATTTAATCGCTTTAGATCAAACGAAACACTTTGGTCAGGCTGCGACACTTTGTCATATTACTCAGCCTACGTTGTCGATGAGGATAAGGCGTTTAGAAGAAGAGTTAGACCTCGAGTTGATTTCAAGAAGTCAACGTTTTGAAGGGTTTACCGAAGCGGGTGAACGTATATTGGCTTGGGCAAAGACCGTCTTAGCGGCTCATGACGGTTTACAAGCCGAAGCGGCTAACTGCCGTGGTCAGCTGGTCGGCTCGCTAAGAGTTGGCATGGTGCCTTTAGCCAGTCAGAACCCGATGCAGTTGATTAAGCCTTTAGCAGAAAAATTCCCTGAACTTCGCTTTCAAATTTTGTCGATGACATCTGAGCAGATCATAGACCAGCTCAATCGTAACCAACTTGATTTAGGTATGTGTTACACCGACCAGATCAATACGGCTTATTTTGACGTTATAGAAATGAACTCGACGGATTTAGGCATTCTGTATGATAGCCGATTCTTTGATTTTGCTGAGTCGGAAGTCTTATGGGAATCACTCAATAGCATTCCTTTGGGGCTTTTGTCTAAAGGCATGCATTATCGTCATTCGATTGATTTGAGTTTCGGTAGTAAAGGCCTAGTTCCGCAGACTTTGATTGAAAGTAACTCTACGTTTCACCTGATCCAAGCTGTCACCAGTGGCCTGTGCTGTGCTGTTATGCCGCTTAACTCAGGATTGGAAGAGCTCAACGAACAACTGCGTATCGTACCGATAGAAAAAGCCGTGGTGCATTCGCCTCTCGGTCTACTTAAGCGTAAACAAGAACCTTATTCGGCACTCACTGATCAGTGCTTTGCTGAAGCAAAACACTTGTTTAATCAGTGATGTTTGTTTAACCAGTGATATTTATTTAATCAGTAACGTTTTCAGTCTGAGTCGATATCGTCAAGCTGACCGTCTTTCCGGGTGATTTTATGAGATGTATAACTCAATCCTATATTGAACTGCCTGATTTTAATCAAGCGCCTCCACAGCCCAATGCCATGAGCTATCGAGAGCTTACGGGCTATAGCATGGTGGTGGATGCACCTCTGGCAAATGAATCGGCATTGGCGATCAGTTATAACGGGATCAGTCAGGCGGTTATGATGGTGACGCCCGGTCATATGGAAGACTTTGTGCGCGGTTTTAGTTTAAGCACCGGTATCGTAAAAAGATTCAGTGAAATTCGTGATATTGAGATTGGTGGCAATGGTGAATCTCATTTCGCACAAGTAGAAATCAGCAATCGCGCTTTTTGGGACATGAAAACTCAGCGGCGTAACTTGGCTGGAACCACAGGTTGTGGTTTGTGCGGTGTTGAGGCGCTTGAACAAGCACTTCCGGATTTGGTTCCATTGCCATCGTCATTACCACCCAGTCCACTGGTTTTTGAGGGGTTGAGAGGGCGAATTGCCGAACATCAAAAAGCAGCCAAAATATCCGGTGCTTTACATGCCGCTTTGTTTGCGAATTCGAAAGGTGAAATTTCACTTTGTCGTGAAGACATCGGCCGCCACAATGCTTTGGATAAATTAATAGGGGCAATGGCCGTGAACGAGATCAACCCTAAGTCGGGTTTCGCCATTATGACCAGTCGTTGCAGTTTAGAGCTTATCCATAAAGCCGTGCGTGCTGAAATCGCAACCTTGGTTTGTTTGTCGGCTCCGACCTCATTGACGGTCGAATGGGCAAGACGTAATCGCTTAAATCTGATTCACTTACCCAACAGCAGTCCACCTCGTTTATATAGCCCTGCGCCATAAATGCAATGTTTTCGTTTGGATAAGAAGAGAAACCATTGTGTCTCTCTTTGGTTTTTATTATAAATGATTATTGTTTTACGCGGTTTGGTGGTTAATTTGTATCCAAATGGCTATTTTGTTCAATTTAATAGCAAAAAATGTGGTTATAGCGTTGTGTTTCAAAGCTCATTCGATAAGATGAAAACACCTCTAATGACAGAGGTAGGGCAGCAACGGATACGCTGCTTCAAATACTATGGAATGTGACTTAATTATTGGACACATACATGAAATTCAAGATTACATCACCGATTATTGAACCTACGGAAGGTTCACCACATCAGTTAACGCAAACTCACGCTTCTCGTTTTACCTCTTTTAAGACAAGCTCCCCTTTGAACACCCTGTTCGACAACGTCTTTGCACGCTTCTTTACCGCTTATCGCTCCTATTGTTATTCGTTTTATAACTCTATTTCTATCTGAATTCCTTTGTCATCCGCTCGATGTACGAAGACTCACATCTATAAAAACTAAACAAATAAGTTAAAAACAATGAATATTAAAATGATGGGTAGCTCCCTAATTATCGCTGGTACCGCTCTCGGTGCTGGTATGCTTGCGATCCCAATGGTATTAGCTCAATTCGGATTGCTTTACGGCACACTGCTGATGGTACTGATCTGCTTCGGTACGACTTACGCAGCATTATTACTTCTAGAAGCGATCATCAAAGCGGGTGGCGGTCTAGGACTAAACTCAATTGCCCGAAAAACCTTGGGTAAACAAGGTCAGTTACTGACTAACGGCTTGCTGTACGCGTTATTGACTTGCCTATTGATGGCTTACATTCTAGGCGCAGGTGATTTACTGAGTAAGTTACTGTCTAACTTTGGCGTTGAACTCACCGCGACCACGAGCCAAGTCGTGTTTACGTTACTTGCTGGCGCTGTAGTCGCAAGTGGCACCGGTGTGATTGATAAACTCAACCGTGCACTGTTCTTCGTGATGCTTGCTAGCTTGTTTGCAACCATGGTGTTCTTAGCGCCGAGCATGACTCAAGAAAACTTGATGCAGGTAACCAGCCATGACCACGTTGATTTAATCAAAACCAGTGCCATCCTGTTTACGAGCTTTGGCTTTATGGTTGTGATTCCAACCTTGGTTTCTTACAACCACGAAGCGACAGACAAACAGCTGCGTAACATGGTGATCGTCGGTTCTCTGATCCCATTAGTGTGTTACTTATGTTGGTTGTTTGCGGTAGTGGGTAACTTGAGCGAAGAGCAATTCAGAAGCTTCAAGAACGTATCAGATTTGATGGCGGCGTTTGAGGCTCAGTCTCCTTGGGTGGGTAACGTTCTGTCTACCTTCACTGGCTTGGCGTTGCTGACCTCTTTCTTTGGTGTGGCGATGTCTTTATTCAACCAGAACAAGGACATGTTCAACCAAAACACCGCAGTAACGTACTGCATTAGCTTTATCTTGCCGTTGGCGGGTTCATTGCTTGCTGCGGATAAGTTCCTACAAGTGTTGAACTATGCAGGCATCATCTTAGTGTTCTTGGCTGTTTTTGTTCCTCTGGTGATGGTTCATAAGCAACGCTTTATGAAAGTAGCGGAAGACAGATACAGCGCTGAAGGTGGCCGACCAATGATGTTGTTCTCATTGCTGTTTGGTTGCTTCTTGCTTATCTCGCAAGTGATTTAGCAAAACAATTTGGTCGGTTGAATAATTAGGGCGTGTTGACCTTTCGTGGTTAAATTTTGTTCGAGATAAAAGCGTTTTAATCGCGGCGAGGGGGAAGTAGCCTAGTCACTCTAAGCAAATCCCCCTCAACAAAGAGTAAAACGCTTATAGCCGAACCCTTCGGGCAGCGTTTGCTGGCCATTTCTACTACGTTATCGGCTTCTCATGTAAGCTAGCTACACATCGACGCCTCTGCCTTGTATAAATACCCAGCAACTCGCTGCAAAAATCAGCTCGAAAGATCAACACGCCCTAGTCACTAAGTTTCAGCTACAAAAGCTTCAGATACAAAAAAAGGAACGCATTGGCGTTCCTTTTTATTATCTGCTCATTAAAAGCAGACTGAGTTAAGTGTTGGCTTGTTAACTGATGCTGGCCAATAAATTAATACGGACTAGCAAACGAATGCTAATTAACAAACAACCTTAACAGCCAAACCACCTTGAGAAGTCTCACGGTATTTAGCGTTCATGTCTTTGCCTGTTTCTAGCATAGTTTCGATAACTTTATCTAGAGATACAGTAGGCGCAGAAGAGCGACGAAGTGCCATACGAGTAGAGTTGATTGCTTTAACTGCAGCAATACCGTTACGCTCGATACATGGTACTTGTACTTGGCCAGCAACTGGGTCACACGTTAGACCTAGGTTGTGCTCCATACCAATTTCTGCAGCCATACATACTTGCTCAGGGCTACCACCCATAAGCTCAGCAAGACCAGCAGCAGCCATAGAACATGCTACGCCAACTTCACCCTGACAGCCAACTTCAGCACCAGAGATAGAAGCGTTACGCTTGTAAAGACCACCGATCGCACCAGAAGCCGCGAAGTAACGGATGTAATCTTTCTCTGTCACCGTTTGGATGAACTTGTCGTAGTACGCCAATACAGCTGGGATGATGCCACATGCGCCGTTAGTTGGTGCAGTAACAACACGGCCACCGGCAGCATTTTCTTCGTTTACTGCGAATGCAAACATGTTCACCCAATCAACAACCGTCATTGGATCATTGGTTGTTTTTTCTGAAGTAATCAGAAGTTGGCGAAGTGAAGCTGCACGGCGAGGTACACGCAGTGGACCAGGCAAGATACCTTCAGTATTCATACCGCGATCCATACACTCACGCATCGTTTTCCAGATGTTTGCGAAGTAAGTACGAGACTCTTCGTCTGAGTGGAAAGCCGCTTGGTTTTTCATAACCAGTGTACTGATAGAAAGACCACTTTCTTTACACTGATTAACCAGCTCTTCAGCTGTTGTGAATTCGTAAGGTGCTTTAATCGGGTTTTCTTCTTCTTTGCCGAAGCTCTCTTCGTCAACGATGAAACCGCCACCAATTGAGTAGTACGTTTTTGAGTAAGCTACTTCGTCATCAACCCAAGCATGAATGCTCATGCCGTTCTCGTGTAGAGAAAGGTTGGTTTTATGGAAATTCATTCCGCCATCTTTAGGGAACGAAACAGTATGACAGTGCATACCAACAGGTAGACGTTCAGTTTCTTCTACTCGTGCAATAAAGCCCGCGATAGAGTCGATATCTACTTTCTCAGGGGTGTTGCCAGCAAGACCCATGATGATAGCGATATCGGTGTGGTGACCTTTCCCTGTCAGTGATAGTGATCCATATACGTCCACGGTGATTTTAGTGATGTCGCGCAATTTTCCCATTGAACGTAGGTCATCAATAAATTCTTTACCCGCTTTCATTGGTCCAACTGTGTGTGAGCTCGATGGACCAACACCGATTTTATAGATATCAAATACACTAATCATAGCGATTACCTCAAAAAGAGAGCCTCCCAAGGGGAGTAGGGAGGCTCATTTATTATCATTATATTTTTTGTCTAATCTCGCGATATAAGATGGATGTCATCTTATAAATAGGACTTGAGATTAAAGAGCGCCGTAGATTACAGAACTAATAGCCGCTAGACCACATAAAGCTGTAAAGATTTGCACAGGTGCTGATGTTTTGTACTTAGCCATTGCTGGTACTTTCTGCATCGCGAATACAGGCATTAGGAACAGGATAGCTGCAATCATTGGAGCACCCATTGTTTCAATCATACCTAGGATGCTTGGGTTAACTACCGCAACAATCCAAGTTGTAACAACGATGAACGCTAGAGATGCTTTCTCAATCGTGCTGATTGAAGAACCAGAGCGAGACTTGATTAGACCAACAAGACCTTCATGAGCACCTAGGAAGTGACCGAAGTAGCTAGAAGTAATCGCTGCGAACGCTACTAGAGGACCCATGTAAGAGATAAGTGGAGACTCGTGAACGTTAGCTAGGTAAGAAAGTACAGAGATGTTCTGCGCTTGCGCTGTAGCTAGTTGCTCTGGAGATAGAGAAAGCACTACAGAGAATACGAAGAACATTACAAAACCCATCAGCATCATTGCTGCGCCACCAGTGATCGCGTCAGTTTTCTTAACTGCGTCTTCACCGTATACACGACGTTGCTCTTTAGAGAACTGTGAAATGATTGGGCTGTGGTTGAAAGAGAACACGATGATTGGAATCGCAAGCCAGATAATAGAAGGCATTGAAGACCATTCTGGGCTTGTTTCCATCATTGAAGTGTTCCATTCAGGAACTAGGTAGAAAGACAGCGCTAGTAGGACGAATACTAGTGGGTAAACCATTGCTGACGTTGCTTTAAGCATCAGTTCTTTACCGAATACAACACCTGCTGTCATAGCAAGGATCAGTGCACCAGAAAGAAGAGGACGTGGAATAGATTCCATACCCATTTGGTTTACTAGGAAAGAATCCACCGTGTTTGTGATACCAACACCGTAGATAAGAACGATTGGGTAGATAGCGAAGAAGTAAGCAAAAGTAATAATGTTTGCGCCAGTCTTACCGAAGTGCTCTTCAACTGTGTCTGTAATATCAGCTTCAGGGTTTTTAGCAGACAGTACGAAACGAGCTAGAGATTTGTGTGCGAACCAAGTCATTGGTGCCGCGATTAGAGCTAGGATAACTAATGGCCAAAAACCACCCGCACCAGCTTTGATTGGAAGGAATAGTACGCCAGCACCAACTGCTGTACCGAATAGTGATAAACACCAGGTAAAATCTTTATAGTTAAACTTGCTTGAATCTTTAACGGCATTTGCCGAAGAAGTTGTTGTGTTCATGTTAAATTACTCATTTTTTGGGAACAGGAAATAAGTTGGGGCTAATTCTGCAGAATTTTCTTCTGTAAAAAATAGATCTAAATCATGTAATGAAACGGCGTGTCACATGATATGCGAAAAACGGATTTTTGATCACGAAATTGGCGTGCTACAGGTGATTTATGTTCATGCTAGGCATTAGTTTTTATTATGCGAATGGCGGGGGTGGTCAGATTTATACCAGGAAAACGTTTGCGTAAAATTGCATTAATAAATCTGTTCTATAGAAAGGCTGGATTTTGTTAACAGGGATTAAACAAAACGTAGTTGCTATGTAATTTGTTGCACTACATGTCGCTGCAGAGATTGGATGATTTGTGCTGTAACGCCCCAAATTAGGTGCTCTTCGAAGGGCATCGCAAAAACACGATGCTTGATTTGTTTAACGTTAACAGTGTGGCTGTGTAACTTGGCTTGGTCTAAAACATAGGTGGCAGGCACCTCAAAAATCGAGGCCACTTCGTTCTCATCGATGATGGCTTCATAGTCAGGATCGACCATTGCAACAATCGGTGTCACAGAAAATTTACTAATAGTACTCAATGCAGGTAATTGGCCAACAATTTTAACTTGATCCGATCGAATTCCCACCTCTTCGTGGAGTTCTCTAAGTGCAGTAAATTGCATAGAAGGGTCGGAAAGTTCGTGTTTTCCTCCAGGAAAGCTGACTTGACCTGGATGATGCTTTAAATGAGCGGCTCTTTTAGTAAAAATGACATGTAAACCATCTTCTCGTTCCACTAAACCGACCACCACTGCCGCTTTGCGCAATTGATCGCCACTGATATGCGAAACACGCTCTACAGATTCGGGATGATAGCCAACTGTAGGGTTAAGCTGGAATTGTTGAAGGAAGTTTTCTTTATTCATATCAAGCCAATATATTGATTATTATGATTTTAAGTATAGACATAACCGTGGGCTGATTACCAATTTTGAGTGTGTCTTCATTTACTTACCCTTAGTTCAGTCTTTAACTAAGCACAATAAAGGGGAGGGGCAGTCACCCATCTCCTCAAAATGAGGGGTTTTGCTATATTCAATATTTGTACATTTCCGAGTAAGCGTTACCCATGTCATAAAATTAGGTGATGAAACGTAGTTTTTTTGTTTAAGAATTTGATAACAATAACTTAGTAGACCATTCTAAAAAGAAATAGAAGAAAAGGTATGAGATGAAAGGAATCATATTCACTGAATTTTTAGAGCTTGTTGAAGACAAGTTTGGGCTAGAGCTTTTGGAAGAAGTTTTAGAGATGTCAGAAGACGAAGGGATCTACACGTCGGTCGGAAGCTATGACCACAAAGACCTTGTCAGGTTGATTATCAACTTGAGTAAGAAAACCGATATTGATGCCGCCAGTTTACAGCGTGTTTTTGGGCAGTCGGTCTTTAAGAACTTATTGGCCTCATTGCCTAATAAAGCGAGCCTTGCTCATAGCACGACCACCTTTCAATTTATCCAACACGTAGAGCGCTATATTCACGTTGAAGTGAAGAAGCTCTATCCGGATGCGGAGCCGCCGCAATTCAGCTTTATTACCACGACTGAAGCACAGCTTGTTTTTGACTATAAAAGCGCAAGGTGCATGTCTCACGTTTGCTTAGGGCTTATTGAAGGGTGTGCTGAATACCACGGTGAATCTATCGCGGTTGAAATGACGCCGCAAAATGATGACCAAAGCGTGGTTAGGTTTAATCTCAAAGTAGAAAAGTGATATGGATCCGGCATCTGCCATAGAGAAGAAACTTAAGCGTCAAATCGCGGCAAGGAAAGCGGCTGAAGCGTTGTTGGAACAAAAGAGCCTTGAACTGTTTGAAGCTAACCAACAGCTTGAACTTGCTCTGCGTCAGTTAGAAAAGCGCTCTAACGCGAATATACGCCGTATTGAATTCCAAGAACAAATCGACAATCTGTTGATTGATTTCGGGCGCGCGTTCCTTAGAAATGATCTCGATGACGTCATGTTGTCACAATTGACGATGAATGTGACCAACAGTTATTTGATCGAAGCCAGTCGTTTGATTTTGCCTCCCAAGCTGATCCCTCAGTTACACACCTACGACTATGGTGACGAAGCCGTCGAGGTGATAGAGCAATACATTCAAGAACCTCATTGGCAAGGCAACCTGCTAACGGTGCCATTAGAGGTCGAAAAGGTCATAGTCGGCGCGTTAATCGTGAAGGTCAGATTGTTAGACCAGGACTACGAATTCATTCAAAGCCAACTGTTGTTAGTGACCGATCTTATCTGCAGTGCACTAACTCATCAGCTTGCTATCAATCGAAATGTTGAGTCACGTAAACGAGCGGAAGAGTCCGAGAGGGCAACGCGCGACTTTGTGGCCATGATTAACCATGAGCTAAGAACTCCGCTCAATGGTTTGCTAGGTAGTGCAGAATTGATCAGCGATACCGAACTCAGCAGTTCTCAGCGTGAAATAGTGAATAACCTGAGCCAATCTGGAGAGTTTCTCAGAACCATCATTAATGACTTGCTTGATTTCAGCAAAATCAATGCAGGGATGTTGGATCTTATTCCCAAGAAATTTGCGTTGCATGATTTGAGAAATACGATTGAAAGTATCTTCGTCAATCGCGCGATTGAGAAGCAGATCGAATTTAATATCAGTGTCGCATCTAACGTACCTTCTCATTTCCAAGGCGATTTAGAACGTATCACGCAACTGTTTGTAAACTTAATCGGTAATGCGATCAAATTTACAGAAGAGGGGCACGTCAATGTCGATATTGAATGGGACAAAAACCAGTTTGTCTTCTCAGTGGAAGATACTGGGGTAGGCATTGCTGAATCTGCACATAAGACGCTGTTTGAACCTTTCACACAAGCTGACAACTCAAGTAGCCGAAATTATGAGGGCACTGGGCTTGGTTTAGCGATTTGCCGCAAGTTGGTGGCTCTGATGAATGGCGTGATTGGGGTGACCAGTGTTGTTGGCTCAGGCACTACGTTTACCATCTCGATTCCTCTTCAGGTTGTCGATGTACCAGCAGAGAGTGATAGTGTCGCTAGAGGCTTTGAATCTGAAGTCGAATTGTCTCTGCTTAAAGTGCTGGTGGTTGATGATATTAAGATGAACCAGATCATCATCCAACAAATGTTACGTAAATATGAGATTGAACCTGCTACCGCGAGCAATGGTGTAGAAGCTTTTGAGCTTGCTTCAGATAATGAATACGACATTGTTTTCATGGATTGCAGAATGCCCGTCATGGACGGATTTGAAGCGACAGAGAAACTTAGAGCTAAGGGTTACGTTAAACCTATTGTGGCACTCACCGCCGGAACGACGCTGGAAGAGCGGGAACGTTGTATTCAGTGTGGAATGGATGACATTCTTAGTAAGCCTTACACAGCCAACGATCTTAAAGAAATGCTCAAGAAGTGGGGTGTCTCTGCAGTGAAGGTCGTTCAAACAGATTAATAAAGCGTTGTGAGTCATGTGTTCTAGCTCAAAGACTAAAAAACCGAAGTGATCTTACGATCCTTCGGTTTTTTTATTTCGGCTTCTTCTTATATAGAGCTTTCGCTGGCCGTTAAGCCGCGAAACTCGTCATTAAATCGCGGAACTGTCAGTTAATGACGTTATGCTTAACATTCCTCAAGCACAGGTAGGATACGACTTAGTTTATCCAACGTCTCTTGGTACTCAGAAGCACAATCACTATCGAATACCACACCACCGCCAGCCCATGCATAAAGCGTATTGTTCTCTGCCACTAACGTACGAATAGTAATGCTGGTGTCCATTCTGCCATTTCGGCTGATGTAGCCAATACTGCCGCAGTACGCTGAACGTCGATGCGGTTCTAACTCTTCAATGATCTGCATCGCGCGAACTTTTGGTGCTCCGGTAATCGATCCTCCAGGGAAACAAGCTCTCAGAAGGTCAGTTGCAGAGTATTGGTCATCAAGGTCCGCTCGTATCGTGCTCACTAAGTGGTGCACAGCAGGGAAGCTTTCAATATCGAAGAGCTTTGGTACATGAACCGATCCCGGCTTTGCGACTCGGCCAATATCATTACGAAGCAGGTCGACGATCATCAAGTTTTCTGCCTGATCTTTATCGGCGTTGACTAGGTCTTGTGCGTTGGCATCATCAATCATAGGGTTTTCAGAACGAGGGCGTGTGCCTTTGATCGGTTTTGTTTCAATGGTGCCACTATTGAGTTCTAAGAATCGTTCAGGCGAAACACTGATGATTGCGCAGTCGGGCAAACGGATGAAGCCAGAAAAGGGCGCCGAGTTGTATTGTTCCAATTTGTCATAGGCTAACCATTCACTGCCTTGGTATTGGGCATTGAAACGCTGAGCCAAGTTAATCTGATAGCAATCGCCGGATAACAGATACTCTTGAACACTATCGAATTTCGTTGCGTAGTTCTGTTCGCTCATGTTGGATTTCCACGGTGTGGTTAATCCAAAGGGCGCATGTGTTCGGTTTGACCGAGCCACTTGCTGCATCAGCCAATCATGATGTTCATCGATATTGCTGCCGACAATACACGCCGTTTTTAATTGATGGTCAACGATCACAGCCCACTCATACAAACCAACCGCCATGTCTGGCGCTTCAATGTCTCGCTTTGCGAGTGAAGGAAGTGTTTCAACTCTGCGCCCCAAATCATAACTAAAGTAGCCCAATGCACCGCCAACGAATGGCAACTCAGCGTGTTCTTTAATCGCAGGCAATAACTGTTGCTGATATTGGTCGAGTAGTTCGAAAGGATCGGAGTCTGAAACCTCGCACTCTTCATTAACATTAACGGTCGTTTTTGCACCGACTGTCTCAAAGGTGGCGATGGGTTGAGCAACTAAAATATCGTATCGACTATCAACGTGGCTTTCTGAAGCTGAGCGTAATAGCATTGCCCACGGTAGGTTTTCAATATGGGAAAACAGCTGTTTAGCTAAAGTTGATTGATATTCAAGCGGCTTGATTTGGATAGAGCGAAATTCGTTGTTATTCATTTGTTTAATTTGTGACAAAGAGTTCGATCACTGCATGGCGTGTGAGAGGAAGCAAGAGTATCATAAATTGAAAATAAAATGGGTTCTTGATTAGAACGGTGTAATACAAGTGGTTTAGTTTACAGCTATGCAAGCGATTGCTAAAGCAACTAAATACAGCTCAACACAATAAAAAGCTAAGCCAATTAGGCCTGAATAGTCAAACCATGAACCCACATGGAACCAGAACAATAAAGAGGCATGCAATGACGGTTATTCGTAAGCAAGATGTGATCAGCAGTGTCGCTGACGCACTTCAGTACATTTCTTATTATCACCCTTTAGACTTTGTCCAAGCCCTAGAAAAAGCGTACGAGAAAGAAGAGAGCCAAGCAGCAAAAGATGCTATCGCTCAGATTCTTATCAACTCGCGTATGTCTGCGGAAGGCCATCGTCCAATTTGTCAGGATACGGGTATTGTTACTTGTTTCGTGAACATCGGTATGGATGTTAGGTGGGAAACGGATCAAACAGTACAACAGATGGTTGATGAAGGCGTTCGTCAAGCTTACAACAACCCAGATAACCCATTGCGTGCATCTGTCCTAATGGACCCTGCAGGTAAGCGTATTAATACCAAAGACAACACACCAGCGGTTGTTCACATTAATATGGTTCCTGGCAACAAAGTTGAAATTCAAATCGCAGCAAAAGGCGGCGGTTCTGAGAACAAAACCAAGATGGTTATGCTTAACCCTTCTGATGATATTGCAGAATGGGTAGAGAAGACGCTACCAACAATGGGGGCGGGCTGGTGTCCACCGGGCATGCTAGGCATAGGTATTGGCGGTACGGCAGAGAAAGCAGCAGTACTAGCAAAAGAATCTCTGATGGAACACATCGATATTCAAGAGCTTATCGACAAAGGTCCAGAGAACGCTGAAGAAGAGCTTCGTTTAGATATCTTCAACCGTGTAAACAAACTGGGTATTGGCGCACAAGGTCTTGGCGGTCTAACGACTGTGGTTGACGTTAAAATCAAAACAGCGCCAACGCATGCAGCTTCAAAGCCTGTTTGCTTGATCCCGAACTGTGCAGCAACGCGTCACGTTCACTTCACGCTAGACGGCAGCGGCCCTGCAGAACTAACACCACCTAAGTTAGAAGAGTGGCCAGATATTACTTGGGAAGCAGGCGCAAATACACGCCGTGTTAACCTAGATGAAATTACTAAAGAAGACGTTCAAGAGTGGAAGACTGGCGAAACAGTTCTTCTATCAGGCAAGATCTTAACCGGTCGTGATGCAGCGCATAAGCGTATTCAAGGCATGCTTGAAAGTGGTGAAGGTTTACCTGAAGGCGTTGACCTGAAAGGTAAGTTTATTTACTACGTTGGCCCTGTTGATGCGGTACGCGATGAAGCGGTTGGTCCTGCTGGCCCAACAACGTCTACTCGTATGGATAAGTTCACCGACATGATGCTAGAAGAAACCGGCATTATGGGCATGATTGGTAAAGCAGAGCGTGGCCCTGCAACCGTTGAGTCAATCAAACAACATAAATCGGTTTACCTAATGGCGGTTGGCGGTGCAGCTTATTTAGTCGCGAAAGCAATTAAAAAAGCACGCGTGGTTGCGTTTGAAGATCTCGGTATGGAAGCGATCTACGAGTTTGAAGTTGAAGACATGCCGGTAACGGTTGCGGTTGACTCTAACGGCGTGAACGCGCACCAGATCGGCCCTGATACGTGGAAAGTGAAAATTGCTGAAGCTGAAAAAGCATAATTTACCGAAGTCAAAAGTCGTAACAGGCGCTAGCTTCAGCGTTTGAATTGCAATTCTTGACAGAAAGTTGAAGACAAAAGTGCAGCATTATTTGCACTTTTGTCTTATTATCAATGATATAGTGATAAACACATAGTTTGATATAAGAATATAGGAGAGAGGAATGCCTCGTTTTATTCAGATCCTACAGATTATCTTGGCAGTGGTGATTGGTGCTTTTGTTGGTTACGACCTGATCTTGAAAGGGATCAGCATCTTTGATAATAAATACGTGACAATTACTTGTGCGCTTTGGCTAATTGCAGAGATTGCACTGTTTGTTATCTACAAGTTGATTGAAGACGATTAAACGTCGGATACCGCAGAAAAATTCTAAAGCCCCTGATTATGAATGTAGTCAGGGGCTTTTATTCATCTAGCATTAAGAATGTGTATTGCATACTTATCACCATAAGCAAAAACATCAGTATTTAAGATATTCCGATTGGAATAAATAAGTAGGCTATTTTTCCAAATGATTGCGCTCTTGGTGAGTCAGCAATCCAGCCTAACTATCACGGAGTCGTTCAAATGAAACACCTAACTCAAGAAATGAGTGACTTTATAAGCAGAGGAACGGATTCTCACATTCGAGTAGCGGTTACGGGGCTTTCTCGTGCGGGTAAGACAGCATTCATTACTTCGCTGGTAAATCAGCTTCTTCATACGTCTACCCACAAAAATCTACCACTGCTTGCATCAGCGAGAGATGGAAGAATTATTGGCGCTAAACGCATCCCGCAACAAAACATGATGATTCCACGTTTCTCTTATGATGAAGCGATGGAATCTTTGAATGCACAGCCACCAGAATGGCCGGTGCCAACGCGTGATGTCAGTGAGATTCGTCTAGCAATCAAATATAAGCCTGCTAAAGGCGCAAAGAAGCTGCTGAGCAAGAACAGCACCCTTTATCTCGATATTGTTGATTATCCGGGAGAGTGGCTACTTGATTTACCTTTGCTGGATATGGATTTTGATACTTGGAGTCAGTCTCAATTTGCAGCACTAAAAGGCGATAGAGAAACCTACTCGCAACAGTGGAACGCAATGCGTGGTGACGTTGACTTGTTAGCCGAAGCAGACGAAAAGAAATTGGTCGCCATTGCCGATAGCTATACTCAGTACCTTCACACTTGTAAGGATAACGGGTTGCACTGGGTACAGCCGGGTCGATTCGTATTGCCGGGTGAGCTTGAAGGCGCGCCTGTGCTGCAATTTTTCCCGTGCATCGCACCTGAGGGCAAGTTCTCTAAAACAAGTAACTATGCGGTTTTAAAAGCGCGTTATGAAGAGTATCAACAAAAGGTCGTAAAGGCGTTCTACAAGAATCACTTCGCGACGTTCGACAGACAAATCGTGCTGGTGGATTGCTTACAGCCGCTCAATGCGGGCTATGACTCTTTCATGGATATGCGTGGCGCATTAGAGCAGCTACTAAAAAGCTTTAAGTATGGTCGAAGCAATGTGCTAAGACGCTTGTTTGCCCCGAAGATCGACAAGATATTATTTGCGGCCACCAAGGCTGACCACGTGACACCGGATCAACACCCGAACTTGGTATCGCTGTTACAACAGATGGTGCATCCGGCTTGGCAACAGGCGGCGTTTGAACACATCGACATGAGTTGCATGAGCATCGCGTCTATTCAAGCGACCAGCGCGGGTTATATCTCGTCGGGCTCAGACAATGTTCCGGCGTTGCAAGGTGTGACTTTAGATAACGTACCTCAAACCATGTATCCGGGAGAGGTGCCGCGTAAGTTGCCCAATAAACAGTATTGGGAAACCAACCAGTTTGATTTCACGAGCTTTAGGCCGATGGAGCAACATTCCGATGAGCCTTGCCAGCATCTGAGAATCGACAAGGTTTTAGAATATCTCATTGGCGACAAGTTGAAGTAATTGAGGCAATTAAAATGAGTGAATTAAAAACGAAACAGGTCTTTGATGAACCGTTGAAGACCTCGTTCGATGAGCCTGATAAGAATGAAGTTACCCCAGATTTGGGTGCTCAAAAGCTATTCACGGAACAAGAAAAGTTTGTCCCCGTTGCACCACAAGTAGAAACAGATCTTGATGGTGATGCTGAGCAGCAACTGGAACAAGTGATTCGACCGAGTAAAAAGAAGAAGTGGTTTGGAACGGCCTTACTTGTCGCTTTCTCCGGTTTAGTCGGATGGCAAGCTATTGATTCGGTCATTACCGCGATTCAAACAGCAGACTGGCTCGCGTTAGGTTGGGCAGGCTTTATTACTGCTATTGCTTCATTGGGTTTAGGCGCAATAGGCAAAGAGCTGTGGAAACTGCGCTCACTTAAAGATCACTTTAGTGTGCAAGAGCAGAGTGAAGAGCTGTTACAGAGCCAAAGCGTTGGTAAAGGCAAAGCGTTCTGTGAAAACATCGCGAAGCAAGGCGGTATTATCGCTGAATCACCCGCTTATGATAAATGGCGAAACAGCATTAACCCTGCGCACAGCGATGCTGAAGTCTTGGATATGTATGATGCACTCGTTGTTGCCCAACAAGATAAAGTGGCGACTCAAATTGTCACTAAGTTCTCGACCGAATCGGCCGCTTTGGTAGCGGTGAGCCCATTGGCGGCTGCGGATATGTTGCTGGTGGCGTGGCGCAATTTCACCATGATAGACAAGCTTGCTGATGTGTATGGCATTGAGCTTGGTTACTGGTCGCGTATTAAGTTGTTCAAGTTGGTGTTGATCAACATGGCAGCGGCAGGTGCCAGTGAACTCGCGATAGACGCGAGTATGGACCTCGTCTCGATGGATCTTGCAGGCAAGGTTTCAGCTCGAGCAGGGCAGGGGCTCGGTGTCGGTATTCTCACTGCGAGACTGGGTTTAAAAGCCATGACATTGCTGCGTCCTATGCCTTGGCATAATGAGCGAAAAGTAAAAATATCAGATCTTCGCAAAGCCGTCCTTTCTGAAATAAAGCGCATTACGCTTAAATAGAATGAGTTGCTTATCAATAAAGCGCATCACGCTTAAACAAAGCGAGCTACTTATCAACAAAGCGATCTACTGACCAACAAAGCGAGCTACTAACCAACAAAGTGTATGACATTGAGTCGTTTGCGAGTGAAGAGTAAACATATGTTTACTCTTCTTCTTGACTGAACTCAGAGCTTAATCCACACTACTGTCAACTTATCCTGACACCTATAATAGGACTATTTGTGCGTCTTGAAGTATTGTGTGAAGACAGACTCGGCTTAACGCGTGAGTTGCTCGATATCTTGGCCTCAAAAAGCATTGATTTAAGAGGAATCGAAATTGATGTTAAAGGCATTATTTACTTAAACTGTCCTGATATCAATTTTGATGCTTTTAGTGAACTTATGGCTGAAATTCGCCGAATTTCAGGTGTGAAGGATGTACGTAAAATCCAATTTATGCCAAGCGAAAGGCACAACACAGAGTTGATTGCTCTGCTGGCAAACCTACCTGACCCTGTGATAGCGATTGACCTTAAAGGCTCAATCGATATGGCAAACCACGCTGCATTGAACCTCTTTAACAAGCAAGAAGACGAAGTGATCGGTGAGCCGCTCGCGACGTTCGTTCCTAGCTTTAACTTCGCTCGTTGGATTGAAGGCGATGTAACGCGCCATCGTGAAGTTGTGGTGTTAGATGGTTTAGATTTCTCTATTGAGATCCTGCCGATTTACCTTGGTGGTGATGTGAACGAAGCGGTACTGGCTAGCGCGGTAATGACAATTCGTTCTTGCAACCAAGAGATGAACACGCCTGACGCAATCCCTGAACAGAATAACCTAGGTTTTGAACACTTTGTTGGTGTCTCTAATCGCCATAAAGCCTTGATCAGCCAAGCTAAGAAACTGGCTATGCTGGATCAACCTCTGCTTATTGAAGGGGATACAGGCACGGGTAAAGAGATGCTGGCTAAAGCGTGTCATAACCGTTCGAACCGAGCGTCATTCCCATTCTTGATTCTAAGCTGTGCATCGATGCCTGATGACGTAGCGGAGACGGAATTGTTTGGTCATGCACCGGGTTCATTTAACCATGAACAAGGTCATAAAGGCATTTTCGAACAAGCGAATGGCGGTACCGTATTTTTAGATGAAATTGGCGAGATGAGCCCGCATCTACAAATCAAACTGCTGCGTTTCCTACAAGATGGTTCATTCCGTCGTGTTGGTGAAGAAGAAGAGATGCACGCGGATGTTCGTATTATCGCATCAACGCGCCATCGTCTTTCTGAATTAGCCGACTCAGGTTCGTTCCGTGAAGATCTGTTCTACCGCTTGAACGTGCTGACTTTATCGATTCCTGCTTTGCGTGAACGTTCAAACGATGTTGCCCCATTACTGGAGCTATTCGTTGCAAAGTACGCACAGCAATTAGGCATGTTGAAACCAAAGCTGACTCAAGAACTAATCGACCAATTAGGTAACTACCAATGGCCGGGCAACATTCGTCAGTTAGACAATATGGTTCTACGTGCTCTAACAGAGTTGGATTCAGATACGTTAACGGTTGAGCAATTCCACCTGCCACAGCTTGAAACCATGACCGCTGGAATGGCGAACTTGAGCTTAGACGGCTCGCTTGACGAGATCATGAAAGACTATGAGTCTCAGATTCTAGAGAAGCTCTACCAGTCTTTCCCATCAAGCCGTAAGCTTGCAAAACGTTTAAATGTATCTCACACCTCAATTGCGAATAAGCTTCGTGATTACGGTATTAGAAAGAACTGATCGAATAAGAACAAGATTATGGAAGATTTGAGTACACCGGAGCGCATTTATAAGCGTGACGGTAACCTGATTCTGAGAACGGCTGAAATCGACGATGCAGCGATGATCAGTACGTACTTTCAGGCTAACAGAGAGTACCTGAAACCTTGGGAGCCGATTCGCGAAGACGCGTTCTTTGATAGAGCGAGTTGGGCGCAGCGACTGATCAAGTTAAACGAGCTTCATAAAATGGGGCTAGGCTATTACTGTTTACTGATTAATGCTGACTCTAATGAAATGTTAGGCACCATATCGTTCAGTAATTTGTCTCGTTTCCCGTTCTACGCCTGTAATGTCGGTTACTCATTGAGTCAAAGTGCTCAGGGCCACGGTTACATGCGCAGAGGCTTGAGCATGGCAAAAGACTACATGTTTGATGTGCAGAACATGCACCGCTTAATGGCGGGCTACATGCCTCACAATGAACGCAGTGCGGGTGTATTGGAACATCTTGGCTTTGTTCGAGAAGGCTTCGCCAAAGATTACTTACAGATTAACGGTAAATGGGAAGACCATATACTGACCGCGTTAGTTAACCCTAACTGGGAAGACAAACGCAATGTCTAGACTAAATAGTATCTAGGCGTAAGAACAAGTAACGAATTTAAAGGCAGCGAATATCAAGCGATCTCTAGTCGCCGCTGTATAAAAAAGAACATATAGGCATGGTAGATCCATCAGCCTGAGAAGATATTTGAGGAATTTTGATGTCATACACAACTTTGGACGAATACCAAAGAAAATGGATTTTCACTCACCAGTCAATGCCGCTGCCGGCAGAGGATTTGGAAAAGATTAAACCAATGACACAGGCGAGAGCATCTCAGTTCTGGAAAGAGAATGTGAGCCCTCAAAGCCCTGATGCGGAAAGACTAAGTTCGCAAGACTGGCCAAGCAAAGCATCGAACTGGAATGAAGAGATCAGCTGGATGGCAAATTGGGAAGCAGATGAGCCTGAATGCCAGAAGAAATTCTAAACTTCATTGATTGGCAAGATGACGTAACTGTTTATTTTTGTTACGAAAAATACAATATTTTAGAAACAAAATGGTCAGTTTTCAAGAAACACTGGAAGAACTTTTTGTTCTACGATGATGGCCCGATTCTACTAGGTCGCCGCCGTTCAGAAGCACTTTGGTTTGCCACAAACGGCACCGTTAAAATTGGTAACCGTGCTTAAGTTCGGTGTGATTTAATCGAGCGAGTGTTGACGACCCGATCAACAGATAGACAGACAAAAGGCGAGCATTGAGCTCGCTTTTTTTATGCCTAATGATCTTCGAAGATCATCGGAAGGAAACGACTATTTCAGCCCAGTGTATGATGACTATTTTTACTGACATAGAGCAGTTAATTTTCGAAATTGAGATCGCTATCTCATTGGCTTAGTTGAAGTTTTGTGGGGTTGAGCTATCTTTATATTACTGCCTTAGTGGAGGTGAAGTATTATGATTTGGGATACTCTCGAACGTGTAAATAAACTTCGCAAGGAAGCAATGGAAGATCCAGAGTTTTTGGATTCAGCAAAAATGCATGAGGAATGGCTTTTAAGCGAAACTCATAATCAATCGAACAAAGGAGCTAAAGACAAGAAACCGAAAAAGTTATCTGATATTTATGAAAATACGGATTTTCCTATCAACCCAACAGGAACGAAACATTAACAATGATGAACTGCAATACGGCTAAGGCTCTTAACCAAGAAGCGATAAGTCGACTAAACATACCAGCCTTAAGCCACCAATAAAAAAGCCACTTTCAACGAATCGAAAGTGGCTTTTTCTTTACTAGTTAGCGCTCCAATCTAATGAGGCCTGAAACTAGTTATTAATCAGGCTTAACCCGCTTGGTAATGCATCACCAAACACACGCTTAGACTCGCTCTCAGAAAGTTCAGTCACTTCACTCACTAGCGTTAACCATGAATCAGGTACCTTGCTTTGCTTAAGCTTATCAATCACTTGATTACGATAGTCGTCAGAGATATCAAATTGACGGTCACCGGTTTTACGGCAAATCATCACAGCAGCGAAGGCGATCATCTGCTCTTTCTGCCAGTTCTGTTCAAGCAGTTTTGGTAACCACTGTTCAGCTTGCTCTCTAGGAATTACGCTGTGTTGGCTGCCATACAAAGGTGTTCTTGATGCTAATCGACCTAGCGCCCACCAGTGAGCCTGTTCAAATTGGTTATGGTTAATCGCTTTGCTCAAGAACCAGCTTGCCAGCAGCACTTTGTCTTCCACTTCAAGTTGCTCAAGTGATGCCGCTAAACGAACCATGGCTTCATAGCCATTGTCTTGTGCATCTTTGGCTGTCTTAGGGTTTTTCATTGCCCCCGGGTGAAGGTACTTAGCGATGTCAGCCAAAATACTCTCTTGCTGCTCTTGGTTTAATCCACCGGCAACACGACGCCAGAATACCCACCAGTCCGTCCAACCTTGGTGGTTCTGGAACTGAATGTTTTGTTGGTAAAGACCCCAAATTTGTTCGATACGCCATGAGTCAGTCGGATCGCCAAAGCCTGGACGCAGCGAGTAACCCGCCAAACGCAGCCAGTTCTTCTCGTGTGCTTCTGAACGACGGCGGCGTTTACGACCTAATGAAAAGGTATCAAACAGATGGCGAAGGGTCGTGAAGTCCCATTCATCACGCTTACCAAGTCGCTTCTCAAGATCTTTCGATAGTGTTTTGATCTCTTTCGATTCAGCACTCTTCTTGTTGCCGCTATACAGGCGAGAAATCAACTCCTTACATTCATCCAGTCTTGGGTGAAGTTTAGCGGTATCAGACTCGTCACCTTGCTTGTTTCTTACTTCAAACTCTAGTAACCAACGTTTAGAGTCATCTTCTGTACTCACACACTCCATTTTCAGTGTGCCGACTTCCGTTAATTGACACGCGAGCAATACTTCGACGCGTTCTTTTTGGTTGGCTTGGAGCTCTGCACTACCTGAACCTTCCAGTGTAGAAATGTACGGTGGAAGAGGGGAGAACAAGTCAGCGTCGACATTGACCATCACACCATTTTGAATAGCGGTGTCATGAGCAATTTGATCGTGTGTTGAAGTCAGAAGATTAAATCGTACAGGTTCTCCCAAAGTCAGTGAGAAACGACGGCTGTTCAAGCGTATCTCTTGGCCTTCTTCGGTTCCTTTAGCAAGCAGACAAAGCGCTTTACCCATCTTGTTCTTCTCTTGCAGATGCAAGAAGTAAGAACGGGCAGAACCGCCACCGATTTTCAGCTGTGCACCGCGGCGTGCTTTACCAAAGGCAACCGCGCCAAGGGCAACAGACCAATCTGGATGAGGGTTATCAAGCACTGTGATAGGAGAACCGTTCCAGTTGCCCAGTAGCTGAGTAATTCGCTCTGTTACCAGTTCACTGTTGAACACACCACCATTGAGGAGCACACCAACAGGAATTGCAGGTTTGGTATCATCAAACTCAACAGAGTCTGACTTTTCCAATGCGGCTTTAGATACTTGCTGATGTGTCGCTAGGAATTCGGCAACGTGCTTACTTACCGCAGGATCTGCAGCGTAGGGTAGGCCGAACTCGACAACCGCGCTACGTCGTTTGTCGGGTACTTCCGTAAACTCTGAAAGCGGGAAGAAACCTTCTAGTGCAATCTGATGAACTTCTTGTTTCGTTAAACCAATACTCTTGGTACCGCCAAGTAGCTTTGAACCACTGCCCAGCATGGTGATCTTCACATCGTCTGGCGCGTTAGCAGAAAGCAGGCTCTCTTTTGCGGCGCGAGTCTGTTGAATCAGTTTGGTTAGGCTCGAAGCATTCAGCTTTTTGTTTTGATTGAAGCGCTGCTCTGCAAGGTGGGCAAGGGCTAAATCTAGGTTATCACCACCGAGCATTAAGTGTTCACCAACGCCGATACGGTCGAGTGCGAGTTCTTGGTCATCGCCATTGTTTGAGTTGAAGCTTGCTTCGATCAAACTTAAATCGGTGGTACCACCGCCGACATCACACACTAGAATCAGCGGGATCTGTTGAAGCTCATCGGCTGCGGTTTGTTGATGACGGGCATACCAGTCATAACAAACGGCTTGCGGCTCTTCGAGTAATAGAATCTTACCTAAGCCAGCAAGTGCTGCCGCTTCGAGTGTCAGCTTACGTGCTGTCTCATCGAATGAAGCGGGAACGGTGACTACAACGTCTTGGTCTTCCAGCTTATTGCTTGGGTTGCGGTAGTTCCATGCTTGACGGATGTGGTTGAGGTAGCTTGCGCTTGCGACAACAGGAGACACCTTATCGACGTCAGTTGCGCCAGCCCAAGGCAGAATGTCGGAGTTACGATCGACCGCTTGGTGAGATAACCAGCTTTTTGCACTGGATACTTGGCGACCTTCAACCTTAGCACCTAATTCTCGAGCCCATTCACCTACGATGACATTTTGAATATCGCCTTCAACTAAGCTCGTTTCCCAAGGTATGGTGAGATCGGAAGGGGAGATCTGACCTTGTGCGGGATGATAACGAAATGATGGAAGTAGGGGCTTGCGAACCACTTCACCGGGGCCGATGAGTTGGTCAATATCGAAAAGAGAAACGGGAGCATGTTGTAGGTCGTCGTTGATTTCACAGTAAGCGACAACAGTATTCGTTGTGCCTAAGTCAATGCCGACTAAAAAACGAGGAGATGCCATACAAAACCTTATTCTGCCAAAGTGATGACCAGTTAATGGATAATCTTGGTCTTATTATTGTCTTTGGAATGCTTTTAATACAGGGCTAGGGAATCGCATTGATAAAGTAACGGCACCCGTTAAGGTGCCGTTGATTCATTATGCTTGTTCGTTTGAGTCGTTATTCGAGTCTTCACGAACGTCGAACTCAACATGCCACTTCTGACCATTGTCAGTCGCAATGGCTTCTAGATATAACGTGCCTAGTTCAGTAACGCGAGACGCCAAAGTCACGGGAACCACTTCACCTTCGCGACGACCTTCAGAAACAGGCAGTGTCACTTGGATTTCAGGAAGCTCATCCAGATCTTCTGGAGCCCAGTGATCAAGGTGCGTACCCGCTTGGTCTTCACGACGTGTTGTTGAACCGAAGAATTGGAAGTGAACTGGCTGACCAATCACTAGACCGAACTCTTGGCTAGGCACTTGTACGCTTGAACCTTCTTCCATACCAAATGGTGCAACACACAGTGCTTCCATTGGAGGAGCCATACCTGGGATAGCTGGCATCGCACTTTCAATTCCTACGTAGTAAGAAGAAGCTATACCACCGCGGATACGAACGCCTTGGCCACGACGTACTGCGCCGTAGTAAGAAGCGCCACTTGCAACGGCTAGGTCTAAATCTAAACCTGAAAGCTGTTTAGCGAATTCAGCGTCGGCGTTAATCAACCATTCATTGATCGTGTCTGATAGACGGTCAGCAAGTAGGTTAGATTTTAGAACGCCACCATTGAACAGTACCGCTGTTGGTTTGATGAAGTCTGCCGCTGGCGCTTCTGACCCTTGCGCTTCTGTACCGGGCATACCGGGCATGTTTGCAAACGGGTTGAAATCTTGCTGAGCGGTTTCACTATTTCCAGAAAGCGCGTTCGCTTGCTTAGAAAGGAATGCAGCAATGTGACGAGTAATACCTGCGTCTTGAGCGTAAGGCAGACCCATTTGAGTCAGTGCGCCACGCGTCTTTTGTACTGGGTGCTCAGTCACCGCTACTTTCGGGAAGAAGCCATCAACCAATGTTTGTTGAACTTCTTGCTGAGTCAGATCTGTTTTCAGTGTTGCGCCCAGTAGTTTAGAACCACGGCTTGGAACAACGATTGGCACAGATTGCAGTTCAGCATCATTAAGCAATGCTTCTTTCGCATCACGACACGCGTGAGTCATCGCTTGAACCTGCCAAGGAGCCAGTTCTTTGCCTCCTTGAGCCAGTTTCATCTTAAGACGGTAAGCGAGAGCCAAGTCCATGTTGTCGCCGCCCAGTAGGATATGTTCACCTACAGCGATACGGTTCAGGCTTAGGTTGCCTTCATCTTGTGTTACTTCAACCAACGAAAGGTCAGTCGTACCACCACCGATATCGACAACAAGAACGATGTCACCAACGTTTACTTCATCACGCCATGTGTCGTTGCTGTTATCAATCCAGCTGTAAAGAGCCGCTTGTGGCTCTTCAAGAAGCGTTAGGTGAGTGAAACCAACATTACGCGCAGCTTCTGCTGTTAGGTCACGAGCCGCAGGATCAAACGAAGCAGGAACCGTGATCGTTACATCTTGCTCTGCCAGTTTGTGTTCTGGGTTAGCGTGGTTCCAAGCATCTTTAAGGTGCTCTAGGTACAACTCAGTTGTCTTAAGCGGAGATACCTTTTCAACTTCTTCAGGGCTGCCTGCAGGAAGGAACGCATCACGACGGTTCACACCACCGTGGCATAGCCAAGATTTTGCACTTGCTACCAAACGGATAGGGGTTTTCGAACCTAGGTTACGCGCAATCGCACCGACTAGCGCTTTTGGCTCTGAAGACCAAGGAAGAACGCGAGAGCCCGCATTCATTTCATGTTCGTGCGGCTGGTATAGGAACGAGCCAAGTTGGCTGCGAGTTTCTACTGTACCTGGCGCCGTCAATTGAGGGATTGGCATCACCTCAACGCGAGCGTCTTCATTTGTTGTGTCGATGAAAGACAAAACGCAGTGTGTTGTACCTAAATCGATACCAACACTGAACTTAGGCGCCTGATGTTGCTCTTGAGAAGATAGCTCTTGTGAATGCATCTGCGGCGTATGTTCTTGAGAAGAAGACTCGTGCGATGATGGCTGAGTTTGGTGTTCCATTATAGCTCTACCTCTGCCGGTGCAATTACAGATGCATCGTAGTTTTCAGCAAGCTTAGGCAGGTTCATGTCAGTTGCTTTCCAACCTTTGTGAACCAATGTGCCATTGAACGGTGCGTTACCCGTTACGTTGCCAGTTAGGCGAATTTCTTGAGGGTTGAAGCCTTCAACAACCGTGATACGTGTTTCTTCATCTTCAGTGCGGATGTGAGACAGCGTTACGTAATCGGCTAATACTTTTTGACCGCCAGTGTGAATAACACGAGCTGCTGCGCCAACTTCTTCATCAGAGAATGATGTTAGGTCTTCTTTTAGGAAGTCAATTAAACGAGCTTCTTGCTGCATGATAGACAGAAGTTGCATTGCAGAATCTGTCGGTGCTGTTGCTAGCTTAGATTCTACTTCAACGACTTTCTCGATCACTTTTTCTACTTCAACAACTTTCTCTACTTCGACAATTTTTTCAACTGGCTTTTCAACTTCAACGATTTTCTCTACTGGTTTTTCTACGACTTTCTCAACCACTTTGGTTTTACGAGAAACGGCAATTAACAGTAGTAAGACGCTTGATGCAGTTAGGCCTGCGTGAAGCATATCAAACGTCTGTGGGATTAGGTTCAAATCAACGATCATAGTGATTTCTCTTTAAAATTGATTTAACGGTATATTCGTCGGTTTAAAGGAATATACAGATTGGAAAGAAACACGATGGCACAAGTCCAAAACGGTTACTTTCAAGCTATAAATATGGTTGGATACTAGCATATTCAAGGCTTAAGAGTGGTATTTAATGTTTTCAATCAAGTGGGTTTTTAGTGTGTTAGCTTGAAAATTAGTCGAGATTTGTCTGAATATTGGCCGTTGATGTAAGCAAGAGGTAAACAATGCCCGTTTTATGTCAGTTTTTCGACCAAACTTAAATGGAGCCTCATTCCCTTCCGTTATATACTTTTAGCTCATTAGAGCCTATTTGGAACCTATATGCCTCACACCACCGACCCACTAACAGGGTTGAAGAGACGAACTCTCCCATTGGTCGTATTTGCGGTCAGCTTTTTGATTACTGTGTTGTGTTTTATATTAGTCGCGCTGAACCAAAACCGCGCACTGAATATGAATTTGAATAGCTTCGCTACTCACCAGACATTGAGCTTAGAAGCGTTTATCGCTAATGATGTGGCTTATATTGGTTCAGGTGCTAATTTTTTCTATTCGAATGAACCTGAAAACTGGGACAAATTTGACCGTTTTGCTCAGCAAACGATTAATGACTCAAAAAGCTTAATCGGCTTACAGTGGATGCAAAAAGTGCCGGCTGACGAGATTGCCGAGCACACTGCACAGATGAAAGAAAAATACCCGTCTTATGAACTGTTCACGATTCCAAAACACGAAGCAAAAGCCTTTGGTTACATCTTAGATGGCGAGCCGGCGTTCATTGCTAGTGACCTGTATCCCAACACACAAGCAAACGACAATGTTCTTGGCTTTTATTCTTCTCGTGAGCGCTTCAAGCTGGTTTTAGATAATATTAAACAGACGCGTAAAGCGAATGTTTCAGACAAAGTTCGCTTGCTTCAAGACGGCTTAGATCAAGACACACCAAAGACAGGTATGTTGGTTTATCACCCTGTATTTGAGGGTGAAAGCGACAACCTACTCGGCGTTGTAATTGGTTTGGTTCGCACGACTTATTACTTTGAAAATCTGCTGGCTTCGGCTGTGGGCGATATGGATGTCTATATTCGTGTTACCGATACGGGTTTCGAAGCAGAAGACTCCCCAATCCTGTTTGAAACCGAGGGTTATGAAGCCGTTTCTGGCCACCACATAACGAAGACGATTGAATTGACTAACCGTGATTGGAAGGTCGATTACAAAATAGATTCATGCATCTCTTTCTATGGCTATTTGGTATTAACCGGAATTGTTTTGGTGGGGACAACCATCTCTTTATTGTTGGCGTATATCGTTAACATGCAAATCCGAGAGAAAGAGCGTTTGTATCAAATGCTTGATAAAAGAACAGAAGAGCTTCGTTTTTTAGCCAACCATGACAGTCTTACGGAAGTTTATAACCGACGTGCTTTCAATAAGATGTTAGATAAAGCGATACAACGAAATGAACCCTTTAGTCTTATCGGATTTGATGTCGATAAGTTCAAAGGCATTAACGACCAATTCGGTCACCCAGCAGGGGATGCTTTACTCATTCATGTTATCAAGCTGATTTCAGTGAGCCTAAAAGAGGGGGATAACCTGTTTCGTATAGGTGGAGATGAGTTCTGTATCATTTCTAGTATTACAAACCATGAAGCACTAGACCGATATTTACAATGCATTCTAAGCACAGTGAGTCACTCTCATTGTGAGCACAAAGGTCGACAGCTAAGTTGTACTTTGAGTATTGGTGCTGCCATTCGTGCCAACGAAAACACGGAAGAGATTCTGCAAAAAGCAGACAGTATGCTCTATCAAAGTAAGTCAAATGGCCGAAATCGAGTCACAATTGCAGGCTAAATGAGCACTTGATGCAACTGGGGTCGAGTTCTTTATTAGGCTCATGTACAATTTCACGAAATTTTTGACGAGAGAATTAGGCGACGTATGAATCACAATCGAGTGGTGTGTTTCGATTTGGAAATGTGCTGTTGGAGCGAAGACGGTGTAGGAACAACAGGGGAGATCATTGAAATTGGTCTTGCTGAGATCGATCTTGTATCTGGAACCATCGTGAAGCGCGCGCAATATTACGTTAAGCCCGAAAAAGACGAAGTCTCTCTATTCTGCGCCGAGTTAACGGGCATTACACCTCGTAAAATCGAAAAACAGGGTCGCCCATTAGAGTCTGTTATAAAGTCGATGATTAAGAACTTCGGTGGCCCAAAGAAAATCTATGCAGCGTGGGGACGTGACGACCTTATCTTACATAAAGAGTGTATTGAGAAAGGTATCGAACCTCCGTTCAGCGAGTTCTTGAATATCGCCACGCTTTATCGAGTTCAGAATCGATTGAAAGAGAAACGTATTGGTCACCGTGCTGCTCAAGAAGCGAAAAACATTGAGTGGGAAGGTCGTCAGCACTCTGGTTATGTCGATGCTTATAACCTCGCGAAACTGACATTGACGATGCTTTAAAAACTATTCGATAGCCTCTATTTCTTACTCGAAAATTTCGCCCCACAATAAAAAACATCTATTTTCCATTTCGGGAAAATAGATGTTTGATACCGTTTCAGCTTACCTCAGTAGCGATTCTACTACCGTTCTATTTCCATACCTTGTTGTCTGCTGGTGACAGGAACCAACTGGAATGCTGAACCCCACCAGATTGTGCCCAATCCACGATATTAGGGTAGGCAACACAGGCGTCTTTTCTTTCATATGGATGTGACCAAGAGGCTGGTATATCTAAAGCCCAAGGTAGACCATTACTTGTTTGGTAATATTCATTGTTGTCGACAATTGAGTCATCCGCACCTTCACCAAAGATAGCTGTATTCGCTAAGTCGGTATTAGGGTAATTCATTAAGTGGATTTCCTTCTCACGAGCGTTACTCTTGAAGATGAATGGATTAAACACATTGCCACTAATGCTGCTGATAGAGCCGTCTATAACGAGTGAAACGCTATAGTCAACGACACTTCTCACATCCCCTTCTTCAGTATTGTAAAAGTGATAAACCTCTGAGCTAGGTAACATATCACTAACACTATCGATAACCACAAAAACGAGCTCTCCGTTATGACCGCTTTCGGGAGTTAACGATGTTGTTTCGCTGTCATAAGTCTTAGTCAATGAGCTGACATTTGATGCATCTATTCCCGCAAGAGAAATCGCGAAGCTGTTATCTTGGCTTGCACCTCGAGCAATGGCCTGACCATAATAATCGAAGCGTGTTACTTGATTGCTGGCATTGGTATAAGTTCCATACGCATAATGGGTAACGAAATCATTTAGGTCGTAATCTCCCTCATAAGGCCATAGGTCTTCAAAGCTCAGAGTGTACCAACCAGAAGTTGGTGTTCGACTATAGAAGGCGATCGTTGGATCATTCGGCGCGTAATCATTTTCATCTGCAATTCCATCGCCATCTGTATCACCAATTTCAGGCCAAGCGATCTCGGTGATATCACTGATCAACCCATTTGAGTCGATAGCGGTAACTTGAACCTTCCATAGTTCTCCTGCTACGGTTTGGTTGGCTGGTAAAGTGGCCGTATTATTGTCAGCTTTTCCTACAAATTCATCATCGACATAAAAACCTTGGCCAACATCAACGAACCAGCGATAACTGTAGGTTACTGAGTCGCCATCAGGGTCGGCTGGTGTTGGTCCCGTAATACTGACAACGAGATCATGAGCTGTGCCTAGACCAGTACTTCGGCTTAGCTCCGGTGTATATGGTGGGTTGTTTGATGTCTCCGTATAGGTGACACTAATCAAGCTGTATGAGAGTGTGGTATACCAACCGTCTTTGTTGACGTCGATGTCTAAGTCGACATCAACAAGACCGTCATCAAGGGAAGATGCAGGTAAATCAAACACGGTTGTTGACCAGTTGTTGTTGGTGCCTTGCAAGAAACCAGGGGTGAGCATAGAACCGTCTACCGAAACACTGTCGTACTCGCCATTTTCACCATGGTGTGCCTCTGAATCAACATCGAAGGCATAGATGGTTAGGTTGGCTGACGTGATCTGTGCTCCACTTGGGATTGGTACATCATGTTGCCAAGAATAATCTTGGTTGTGGCGGCTGTATTTGCCGAAGCCATACTTCTTGTTGCTTTTAACTTCGTAGTGGGGGGAAGTACTACTAGCATCGATTTTCTGTGTAATTGTGATAGAACCATCCCCATTTGTTGTTGAAGTATTCTCGGTTGCAGCAGATAAAACATGTTGAGAAAAAGAGCTGACCGCGAATGTACCGACTAAGATGAGTGACTTTGTTATATTATTCATATCTCTACCCTTAATCTTTATCCAAATTGATGTCACATGAAACCAACAGATTTGATGTAAGCTCATCTAAATCGTATGTTGACGTGCATTCTAAGTCTTTAACAAGGGCAATTATCGTGATGCTTTGCCAGTGACTAGGGATTGAGAACTTATTGGCGAGTTGTCCGTCCTTGTTTGAGATGCCTGTGTAGAAAGGGTTAGAGTCAGTCGATGAGTTCGAAGTGCTAAACAGTTTGATAATGTGAGAGCCGCGAATATTTTGTGGTTCTCCATTGGTCGTGGAAAAACTACTGACGACATTTACCGCCATTTCAAGCGTTTCGACGCTACTCCATTCAAAGTTATCCGGTACCACTATATCGCTGAATGAATCAACTGTAGCTATAGGGTCACTGACCGTTGCAATTTCCGGTTCTGGTTCCTCACTCGATGAAGAGTTTCCACCACTGGTGCTTCCACCACCACCTCCACAAGCAGTTAACGTAGTACTTAATGACATTGTTAATATCAAGGGGGTCAATGCTTTCATTTTTAATATCCTTATTTAATTAGTTGCATAATGTGACAGCAAGTCTTGTGCCATTTTTAAGTGACTGATTTAATATTATTTTGTTAAAAATTAGGTGCATGTACTCAGAAATCTCTTTCTTTTTTCAAAAAGAGAATCAATTTGAGCAAACTACACCATATAGCGAAAGAGTTGGGCAAGGGTGACAGCCTATTGAGTTAGTTGGGCTCAAAAACTAGTTAAATGGGGCGAGGTTCGGTTTGTGGGCTGACTTAAATTTCGTCTTATGTGTCGAAGAGGAGGAAAATTGTTATCCAAAGAAACCTAATTTCAACAAGTGGTTTATCAATAGTGAATGGCTACATCGCTTATTTTGCGAGTGAATAGTATTCGTTTGAAATTTAGTTTTTTAATTAATATTAAATCTCAGGTTTCGACCTTGATTGGGTAGGGCTAGGTGGTAGCGTTAGCTCACCCAAAACAAGGAGAATAGGATGAAGAACATTATTAAGTATGGATTGGCACTGGGGGCGCTAAACGTAAGTGCGTTGGTTTCGGCACAACCCGTTGTATTGATAAACACTTTTTCAGTCGAGCCAGCCCATGAAGCCGCTACGTTAACGTATTGGGAAGATGCGCGAGACGTATTGGTGAAACAACCAGGATATATCTCTACCAAATTGCACCGCTCGTTAAGCTCGGATGCGACATACCGTTTTATTAATGTTGCAGAGTGGGAAAGCAAAAAGCATTTCCATGATGCGATACAGGCGATGAGAAAAGAATTACCACCTTTAAAAATTGAAGGGGTTTCTGCTGACCCTAACTTGTATGAAATTATTCGCGACTAATTAGGAAGCCACCACAATGAAAACAACTCTAGGAACCTTTTTAGCTATTTTTAGCTTTCTATTTTCAGCCATTCTTTTTTCAACCCATGCCCACGCAGCGGCATACGGCGTGTCAGTGGCTTGGAAAACCGATGACGCCCAAGCCGTATTTGAGGCAATGCCTCATCAGAAAAAAGCATTTGCCAATCTGATTGATGCGGGCTTGGTACACGATATGTTCGTATCACAAAGCTTTATTGGGGATAAAAAGTTTCCGATGATTAAGTTTGTGATTGAAGCGGACAGTGAGCAGCACGTTAGAGACTTGATTGGTAACTTACCATTCCAATTTAAAGAGCTTGTAGAGGTGACTGAAATCCGAGACATCGGTAATAAGTGGTTAAACACGGACGTCGCTTTCACAAACTACGCAGTAGAACTCGCTTGGAAAGAGCCTGAGAATCAATTCATTGTCGATGAGGTTATTAGCAAAGATTTACAAATGGTTGTCGATTGGAGTGCTCAAGGTGTGATTACGTCTGCTTACTTAAAACATCAAGAAATAGCAGAAGAGAAGCCAAACCAAAAAGCGATGATCAGGCCAGTCTATTCAATGGCAATATTGGCTAAAAACGAAGAGCAAGCGCGCGAAGTTGCTAATCAGTTGAATGCAGTAAAGCTAGGCTTCGCTGAAGTTATGGTCAGTGAACTTGGATTCAAACTGGAACTCTAATTTCGCTAGAACAGAATTGTGACCTCGTTTTCAGATTGCGTAACGACGAGGTTTTAATATAGGGCCATGACCAGTTTAGAGTTAAACCTTGGCTATGTTCAAAGGTGAGTGAGTTTACGTGACTGACTCACCTTGTTGTTATTTTATATTGTTACTCACTGAGCCTATATTGTTACTCGCTGAGCTTATATTTAGCTTAATTATTGGCTAAACTTATCACTACTCTTTTCTATGTATGGTTTGCTATTAATTCGACCAAACAAACACTTTTTTGATGACCTTTTTATTTATGAACACCTCGCCGAAATGAACGCCAATAGCCATGAAAAAATCACCTTAGACGCTTCGGGCATTGAGTTGATTAATAACACACTCATTGATTCGGAATCTGGTAAGCGGGTCACCTTATCCCCTTCAGAAGGTCTGATCCTTGAGCATCTAGTGAAGAACAGCCCAAAAGCCGTTGGTCGAGACTTTTTACTTGAGCATTGCTGGCCGGGCAGGGTTGTGACGGGCAGTTCACTTAATGTCGCGGTTAAGAACATTCGCACGGCATTAAATTCGTTTGAGTGTGATTGCAAAATCTTAACGGTTCAAAAGGAAGGGTACAGCTTCAATGGTTTGAAACAGGTCGGTAGTTATTTATCGATGCCAACACCTACCGCTGAAGCGCATGTTGAAGCTGCGTTTTCAGAGAAAGCTGGCATCGATTCAGAGAAAACCACCATCGTCGATGAGTTAACATCACCGCCACCGTTTAAGCTTTCAGGCATGAACCAACAAGCTGGGCAATCAAAGCAACAGGATCCACAATCACGTCAGTTCAAGGCGAAGCACTTTATCGTTCGTCACCAATCTCGTATTGCCGGAATTGTAGTCAGCGCGCTTCTTCTCATGCTGTTTTATCAGTTTGCATTTTTTATAGATAAGAGTGCCTACCGAGGTATGGATGTTTATCACGACAGTTTGAATTTTGATGAAGCCGTTATAAAAGAGCTGGATGCCGTGTCAGAGCTCGGTGTTGATTCGCTCTATCTGCATCGCATTGGTGTTGGGTGTCAAAATATCCAAGCCGTGGCCTTGATAAATGGACATTGGAAAGAGATAAGCCATCAGTTTAAAACTGTCTCTTGCGAAGGCGACAATAACAATGCGCGAGGGCAATAAGTATGAATCGTAAGTTTTGGATGCCTATCTTATTGACGCTGTTTGTGATTCTAAATGTAGGCTTAATCTCTGGGCTCGCAACCAAAAGTACCTATCGATTTTCTGCGGAATACCCGATGGTCGGGTGGGAGAGAATCTCGCTTCGATTGGAAAATGGTCGAGTCAAAATGCAGTACATTGGCTATGACATGGATGGGAATGTCGCTCAAACTAAGCAGATGTTTGGTGTGTTCTTGCGCTGGGGGAATCATTACTACCTTTATCAATTGGACCAAGATCAGGCCCAAGATAAGCAGACATTCAATATCAAGCACTTATATATTCAACAAACCAAAGGTAAGCGCAGTGTGTTGGTATCGAATCAGCGCGGCCTTTATGTAACGAAAAAAGGCGCGCCATTAGAACTTAAAGGCATCATGCATGGCGATCGATTACGCTAATACAGAGGCTTAATGCTAGTAGAGAGCCTTTGGTTAGCTTTTACCGAGTACGTTCAGCTTAGTCTTGATAAAGTCACTGTGGTCAACGTAGAGCAGCTCCGCTGTTTTACGGATCACAGAATCTTCGATAGGGTCAATTTCTCCGTCTGCGTGCGCCACTTCCCACATCGCTTTGATTAAGTCGATTCGCACTGGCTGAGACAGGTCTCTGAGTTGTGATGTAAAGTCATACAGCGAGACTGATTGCTCTACTTTCGGTTCTGCTTGCTCTAGCAGCACCTTTGCTTGTTCTTCATCTAAATCCAGCAAACGTTGCAGAAGCTGTAGCTTAGCGACTCTTTCTGATTCATTGATCTGATGGTCGGCTCCCGCGACTTCACATAATAAACTCGCAATGGCGACATTAGGTGATGTGCCTTGGTTTTTGCTTAGGTCCTGGCCTTCAATCAATTGTTTAAACATTGATGTGAGAGAATTGAACATAACGAGCTCCAGTTAAAATTTGTATCGGGTTCCGTAACGCTGATAGTTATCAACTATAACTATAACTATAACTATAACTATTGGGTCTACAGAGTGTGATCGCAAGCGTCTTTACTAAAAACTGACATTACGGATACGCGAGCGATAAGGTGCACATCCTAGTCCGGTTCTGGAAAACGCGTGACTTTGCCATCGCCGCTGAGGGTGGTGATCGACTGAGGTTTACCATCCACATCTAGCCTCAACTCCCCAATCGCACTGCGGTTTGAAAGGCGATAGAAGGTCTGATTATCAGGGCTTCGCTTCTCGATTTTTAAGCGCTTACGCTTCGTGAAATAGTTCAAAACTGAGCGAGGGCTGTATAATAGGCGGTCCCACACATCGCAGAATTTAAGCAGCGAAGCAGGGAACTGATTTTTAATGCCACTGCAGGTAATTTGATAGATGTTCGGACTGTTGCGACGATACCTAAGCTTGATATCGTAAGCAAAGGAGTAGTGAACGTCACCAGAAAGCACCACGAAATTGGTCGGTGTTTTGGTATGGGTAAAGATACTGATCAGCGTATTGGCACTGCCCGGATGTGCCATCCAGTTTTCAGCGTCAATCACCAATGGCTTACCGATTGTGGTCGCCATCTTTTGCAGTGTTTCAATAAACTTCACGCCAAACATAGGCGCAGCAGAAACGATCACCACTTTATCTTGATTCATTAACTGATGTTGAAACTCAATCAAGGCTTCCCAGTCCATTAAACCTGAAGGCTTATTCATGCGAGACTCGGAACGCCAACGACGCGTTCGAGTATCCAACACAATGACTTTGGGTGAAGTATCTATTGTGTAATGCCACTCTTCAAAGCGACTCAGCATCTCAATAAAGGCTTGATGCTTGTCTGGCTCGATATTACTAACAGAGTGAGTAGTCACTGCATTGCCGGCTTCATTATGAGTTTGTTTACTAATGCGCGGCTGTTTAGTAATGAGCGGTTGATCGACAAAAAGCTGTTTTGCTTGCTCGATAAACGTTTCGTCGAAACTCTCCGGTTTGTTACCCCACCCCTGACACATCCAGTAAGCCGCGAGGCCGTTACCAATGACTTGAGTGGCGAACTGGTTTTGGTCGACGGCATGTTCCCAGCCTACGGTAAGGTTCCAATCATCAGTCACATCGTGATCGTCGAAGATCATGTACGTTGGAATATGCGCGAACAGACGTTGCACTTGCGGCAAGCCAGCAATGAAATCATCCATGATGACGCTTTCATCACGCCACTGTTGCTGCTCAGTCGGTGTTAATTGGCGTCCACCTTGCGTGAAGTTATTCTCGATTAAACGCTCTCGGTTTACACATTGCCACAGTGTTGGAGACCAAACCAACAAGTACATCGCGATAAACTCAGACAGCGTGACCAAGTGGTTTTCGCAGTCGGTAGAGCTAAAAATCGGCACGCCACGATTCGGGAAGAACTTATCGATCATGGATCCTGAAGCGGTGTGGTGCGGTAAATAGTGATGACGCTGATATAAGTGGTATTCACTGTTATACAGTGCGTCACTACTGTTGATTTGCTTAATTTGTGAGTCAGTAGGTAAGCTCTCACCTACAAGGCCAAGCAGTTGAATCACTTGCTGAATAGCATCAAGTGTTGGGCCTGCCACATGGTCGGCGTAAATCTGGTCGCCGCTCATCATCAGCATGTCAGGTCTTTCAGCGACGGTTTGCTCGGCTACCTTGTTATCGGCTGCGACTAGGCTGTCTTTGCTTGGATGATGCGGATTACGGCAAGAGCCATGCAGAATATAATCAGCCGAGGTCGATACCTTAAACTCAACGCGAGATTTACCGTTGTAAACAAGGTGAGGGGCGAGCTCTTTTAGTGAACCTGACTCTGTGTGAATGTCATATTCAAGAAGCGTATTAGTCGGAAACTCACCTTGCAAGCGAATTAGCGTTACCCACGCATGTGTACCGATTTGAATCGAATCATGTTCTTCAAGCGATGAGGTGTAAAACGGTTGGTCTTGTTCTGCTTCAGGATGCTCTTTTTCGTTAGAAAAGCCTGTTTCTAGACTATGTTCAGTTTCACGAATGTGCTTAGTTTCACTAATATAAAGATCAGCCCGGCCAACAAGGGGCGAGCTGGTGGCTAACCAAAGTACCACTTCAGTCGCGGTGGTTTTTCTTAAAATGGGTCCGGCGAGTAACAGGGGAAGAGATGATGTCGTAGAGGGTTTCAATACGGTACCTAAAATCATTGGTGGTTAGTCGTCGTGGAGTTCTTTTGTTTCGAGCTTGTTCGTGTCTGGCTTTGTGGTTTCAAGCTTTGATACTTCAAGCTCTGTTGATTCAGATTCTGTTGATTCAAGTATTTCGATAACTTCCGAGCTAGAAAGTTCATGACCCATTAGAAATATTGCCAATAGAGCATCGGCTTTTGTCTTGGTATCGGAAGGCTCGTCTAACAACAGTTCGAGCTTTTCTCGAATCATAGCAATCTCGTGCTCAACAAAGCCACGGCCTTCTTCATCCCCTTGATTGTCTTCAGGGGCATTATCGAATTCAAGAAATAGCATGTCGCCGTCTAGGTTAGTATCCACCAAACGCTCGGGCAGCCACGCATCACCCATAACAATATCTGGATCGGAATCTTTGGGTAACTGATCTATAATGTTTTGTAATTCGGAGACTTTCACAATACTTTCATTTAACCGAGAATATTCTACATTGTAACGGTCAATGCCGATCAAACCTAAAAATAGTTAGCCGTCATGGTTAATAAATGTCTATTCAGTAACACATTATTTATTACAAAGAGTAATTACATAAGAATGAAGCTCAAATATTTACCGACTCTCACTTCAACTGGAGTGGTTTTACTAAGTAGCGCTTTCCTAAGTGGCATTTTCGTAAGTGCTAATGCGTGGGCTGCTGAAGAGCAAGAGTGGGGCATCGCCGCAATGTTCCGTACTGCGAGCATCCCTTATGACACGTCTGGTGGTGACCAATCGGTTAACTCATTCGTGCCGATGCTGTTTTTCAAGAACGACTATGTGTTCATTGATGGTACCGAGATGGGGGCTTACCTCTATCAAACAGATGATGAGAAATGGTCTTTTAATGCTATCTCTCGCATGCGTTTTATTGATATCCCAGCTTCTGAACAGAACGCAATTGAAGGCGATACGGCGGACTTCGGTGCTCAACTGACCTACCAACTTGATGGTCCTTGGTCTGTCGAGACGGAATTGATGAGCGACAGTGAATTCAACCTCCACGGTAACTTACGTGCTAAAGCCAAGTATGAAACCGGAGATTGGGAGTTTTACCCAAGTGCGACACTTCGTTACAAAAGTGCTGACTTCAATAGCGAGTATTACTCAGCGTCTAATGAAACCATTGGTGCAGGTGTAGATCTGAATGTCGGCGTTGAAGCGCGTTACCATGTGGTTTCAAACTTGTACTTATTGGGTTCAACCAGTGTGACTCGATTAGACGATAATGCCTACGATTCGTCGATAGTCGAAGACCGTTATCAAGGTGAGTTATACCTTGGCTTTGGTTTCTTTAACGACAAAGAGAAAGCACCGAAGCCTAAGTTGAGCAATGCGCCGTATTTACGTGTCGCCCACGGCTGGGCAACGCCATCCAATATTGGCGATATCATGAAGTTCAACACAGAGAAAGACGAATACAACAACCAGTTGACCTCATTCTTCTATGGCCACCCGTTAACGGATGAAGTATTCGGCTTCCCATTGGACATCTACCTAACGCCAGGTATCGCGCATCACTGGAGTTCAGACGTTCAATCAAGCAGCACTGAATACATCATCGCAATCAAAGCGTACTACACCTTTGATTGGCCAACCCAGTGGCGCGTAGGTGTGGCAGAAGGTATGTCTTACATCGATTCGATTACCTATATCGAAGGATCTGAGATGGACCGCAAAGGTTACACAGCAAGCCATCTGTTGAACTACTTAGACTTCTCATTCGATGTGAACGTCGGCGACTTGATTGGTAAGAATGACTTGAACAACTTATGGTTCGGCTACTCATTGCATCACCGTTCTGCGATCTTTGAAAACGCATCCCAGTTCGGGCGTATCAAAGGCGGAAGTAACTACAACACCGTTTACTTCCAGTACGAGTTCTAAAAGCCAATTTAACAATACATGCCGCTCCTTAAATGAGCGGCATTTTTTATGATCTTTAAGTCTGTTTTCACGCTGAGGAAGTGTGAATTGAGCTCTGCATATTAATTAAATTATTCAGGGCTCGATATATGTAAATAAGGTAAGGGTGTTTAAATTAAATATTGATGGTTGTGTAATTAATAAATTTAATTTATTTTATTATTTCTTCATTTTCTTTCATTAATTTTAATTGTTTTGACTATTCTAATTATGTTAATTATTGATTGGTCTCTAATTATGTTTCTTGTTTGTTATTCGATTGTTAATCGATGAGTTGATCACGATAATTTATAAATTTCACCTATATTATATCGCTGTGTTTATATAACAATAACGTGAATTAAGGGAAACAATGAAAGCATATGTATTTGATGGTAAAGAGAGTGCTAAATTAGAAGAGCGCCCGGTACCTAACATTATTAAGCAAAGCGATGTCATCGTTAAAATTGAAAAAACCACTATTTGTGGTACGGATTTACATATATTAAGAAATAATGTCGCGACATTTAAGCCGGGCACTATTATGGGTCATGAAGGCGTTGGCATCGTGGAAGAGTGTGGCGAACTTGTGAGTAAATTTAAGCCTGGTGATCGTGTAATCGTGTCATGTATTACCACTTGCGGCAGCTGCAAAATGTGCCAAGTTTCTAAGTTTGGGCAATGCTTAGACGGCGGTTGGTTACTAGGTAATGAGATTGATGGTTGCCAAGCTGAATATGTCCGAGTTCCTTACGGTGACACAAGCATGCATCTCGTGCCTGATGATATCGATGCCGATTCTCTGGTTCTACTGAGTGATATTTTCCCTACGGGCTATGAAGTGGGTGTGCTTGATGGGCAAGTTCAACCGGGCTGTTCTGTTGCAGTGATTGGTTGTGGCCCTGTTGGTCTCGCCGCATTAATGACCTCCAAGTTCTTCTCACCAAGCGAAATCTATGCGATCGATACTAACCCTCATAGATTGGAAGTTGCCAAAGAATTAGGTGCAACCCACGCGATTGATAACTCTGACGGTAGCGCAGTACAGCAAATTCTAGACATGACTGATGATGTAGGCGTTGACGTTGTGATAGAAGCAATCGGTATTCCAGCTGGCTGGGATATGTCCCAAAAACTTGTGTGCCCAGGTGGTAACATTGCTGTCCTTGGCGTTCATGGCAAGTCGGCGACTATAAACCTTGAAGACATGTGGAAGCGAAATTTCACTATGACGGCTGGCATGGTTCATACCAACACTATTCCAATGTTAATTAAACAGATTAGGGCAGGCCACTTGGAACCTAAGCAATTGATTAGCCATCAGTTTAAGTTATCAGAATCAGAACAAGCCTATTCTACATTTACGTATGCTTCTGACCATAAATCGTTAAAAGTTATTATTTCTAACGACTGTTCATAAACCGCTGATTGTTGAGGTTAAATTGATTAGTAAACCATTTAAAATACTAGTTATAGGTTTAATCGTAAACCTATCCATCGGTATCCTATATGTATGGGGCGTATTCAGTGAACCTTTAGCTGAAGCGCTAGGTGTTGACCCTAAAGATGTCGATGGGCCATACCAGACTTCTGTTTTTGCATTCTCGGTCAGCTTGTTTTTAGCTGGAGTCTGGCAAGATAAAATAGGGCCAAGAAAAGTAACAATACTTGGTGTACTTCTTGTCGGAACAGGGCTCTTAGCTTCTGGTTATGCCTCAACATTGGCGGAATTACAGGTTACGTTCGGGTGTATGGTGGGAGCTGGAATGGGCTTTGCTTATGCTTGTATTGGCCCATGCACAATGAAGTGGTGGCCAGAAAATAGAAAAGGACTCGTTAGCGGTTTAACTGCTGGTGGCTTTGCGATGGCAGCTCTGTATTTAGCACCACTCTCAACAGTCCTGATAGACCATTATGGCATCTTAGATACTTTCAAGATCCTTGGTGTGGGCCTACTTTTTATGATCCCAATGGCATCATTTCTTGTTAATCCCCCCAAAGGATACGTAGCTGAAGAAACGGGCGGGCAAGCGTCCGAATCTGGAGTGGATGTAAATATTCAATGGTTAGATATGCTGAAAACCCCTCAATTTTACCAAATATGGCTAATGTTCATGGTGTCATCTGCAGCTGGCATCATGCTCATTGGGTCAATTGGTAACGTCAGTAAATCCATAGGATTAACATCTGAGGAAATTGCGTTAGGTATCATTTTATTAGCGATCTTTAATACCGCAGGGCGGGTGATTGGGGGATTGGTTTTTGATAAGATAGGACGCGTTCATACGTTAGGGCTAATATTCATGTTACAGGCTGTCAATATGGTGTTATTCACAACGATTGAAACCACTATCCCTTTAATGATAGGAATTTCTATTGGTGCGATGTCTTATGGCGCTTTGTTTGGGGTATTCCCTCCAGTTACCGCGGTTGATTATGGTTTAAAGTCGTATGGAACTAACTTTGGAATACTCTATTCTGCGTGGGGTGTATCAGGTTTCTTCGGAGGTATACTCGCTTCAGTTTCTGGGTCGCCTGAAAATACTTATTTGGCTTATGCTGCTCTGTTACTTTCGATAACTGTAATGAATTATCTAATGAAGCCGGTAGATAAATCCATAATATTAAATAAGAATGCGATAAATCAAGAGTGTTAACTTATTCCACTTTCAACAGGAGTATAACTATTTTTATATGTGACGAGTAAGATTATATATTTTTAGTTGTTGGTTTTGAAATATTTATATCCATTCGCAACTTGTTTTCACCATGCCTTTATCAATCTTGGCTTAGGCAATCTAAGCCAAGATTCTTCCATGATGCTTTTGATGGTACATCTATAATTCCCCAGTTTCAAGTACGAAAAATGACCATTCAACACCTTGTTCTCATTGATTTCTCGGGCGTTTAGGCCGCTAATTACCCTTCCTTTGTGTTAACTCGTTACCGTCCTTTATGATATAATCGCGCGAGTTTAATAAGTACAAGAATAGGACACGCTTTGACTTCGTCTCCGGAAAAAGCAGACAACAACAAGAATGCAGCACAGCCAAGTTCTTCACAGAACGAAGCGAAATCGAATAAGCCTGCATCGAACCGACCTGCTAAGCATTTAAAAGCTAAACCTGCCGATCATTCAGCAGCAGCCAATACAAAAGCATCTCAAAATAGCCCAGCTTCTCTTCGTAAAGCGCTCAACGAATGTATGATGCGCGATCGCTTCCGTTTGAGTAAGCGAATTGCTGGTGCGAGTAGAATTAAAAACGAACAATCCAAGAACGTTGTCTTCGATGAGATTGCGTTAGACATTGCCAAGTCTATGATGACGGCAAATCAGCGTGCCTCGCACAAACCAACCATCGAATACCCAGAGATTCTCCCAGTTAGCCAAAAGCGCGATGACATTGCGAAAGCCATTGCTGAAAACCAAGTGGTTATCGTGGCCGGCGAAACGGGCTCGGGTAAAACCACTCAGTTACCAAAGATTTGTTCTGAGCTTGGCCGTGGCCGCATGGGCTTAATTGGTCACACTCAGCCTCGTCGTCTTGCGGCACGTTCAGTTGCCAACCGCATTGCGGAAGAGATGGAAACACAGCTGGGTGATTTTGTTGGTTATAAGGTTCGTTTTAACGACCAAATATCTGATAAAACACAAATCAAATTGATGACCGACGGTATTCTACTGGCGGAAATTCAGCACGACCGTTTCTTAAGCCAATACGACACCATCATTATCGATGAAGCCCACGAACGTAGCCTGAACATTGACTTCATCATGGGTTACCTAAGAGAGCTTCTGCCAAAGCGTCCTGATCTTAAAGTTATCATTACATCAGCGACCATCGATCCTGAGCGCTTCTCGAAGCACTTTAACAATGCACCGATCATTGAAGTATCAGGTCGAACGTACCCTGTGGATACGCGTTACCGCCCACTAGGTGGTGATGAAAGTGATTCAGATCGTGACCAAATCGAAGGTATCTTTGAAGCCGTTGATGAGCTGTGTGATGAAGGCCAAGGCGATATCTTGATCTTCATGAACGGTGAACGTGAAATTCGTGACACTGCCGATTCTTTAAGTAAACGTAACCTGCGTGATACTGAGATTGTTCCGCTGTACGCGCGTCTTTCTGCAGGCGAACAGAACCGTATCTTCCAGTCTCATACTGGTCGACGCATCGTTCTGGCGACCAACGTGGCAGAAACCTCGTTAACGGTTCCGGGCATCAAGTATGTCATCGACCCGGGTACGGCACGTATTAGTCGTTACAGCTACCGTACTAAGGTACAACGCCTACCGATTGAGCCAGTGTCTCAGGCGAGTGCGAACCAACGTAAAGGTCGTTGTGGTCGTGTTGCTGAAGGTATCTGTATTCGTCTGTACTCTGAGGAAGATTTCGAATCACGCCCAGAGTTTACTGACCCAGAGATCCTTCGTACTAACTTAGCATCGGTTATCCTTCAGATGACAGCGCTAGGCCTAGGCGACATTCAAGCATTCCCATTTGTTGAAGCGCCAGATAAACGTAACATTCAAGATGGTGTAAGGCTGCTTGAAGAGTTGGGTGCGATCGCGACAGTCGAACCGTCTGCGAACAAAAACAAGAATCAAGGCGACGATAAGAAGAAGCTAACCGCTATTGGTCGCAAGCTCGCTAAGCTGCCGATTGATCCGCGTTTAGCGCGTATGGTGATTGAAGCGCCAAGTAATCGGTGCCTGCACGAAGTGATGGTGATTGCTTCTGCGTTGTCGATTCAGGATCCGCGTGAGCGCCCATCAGACAAACAACAATCGTCTGACGATAAGCACAAACGCTTCTTTGATAAAGAGTCAGATTTCATCACGTTTGTGAACCTTTGGGATTACGTTAAGCAGCAACAAAAAGAGCTGTCGAGTAACCAGTTCCGCAAACAGTGTAAGCAAGATTACCTGAACTATTTGCGTATCCGTGAATGGCAAGATGTGTACTTCCAAATTCACCAAGCGATGCGTGAATTGGATACTAAGCTGAATACAGAACCGGGCAGTTACGACGGCATTCACATGTCTCTGTTATCTGGTTTGCTTTCGCACATCGGCATGAAAGACCAAGAGAAGAATGAGTATCAAGGTGCACGTAATGCGCGCTTCCATATCTTCCCTGCGTCTGGCTTATTTAAGAAACAGCCTAAGTGGATTATGTCTGCTGAGCTGGTGGAAACCTCAAAACTTTGGGGTCGTGTTATCGCCAAGATTCAGCCTGAATGGATTGAACCACTAGCAAAACACCTGATTAAGCGCAGCTACAGCGAACCACATTGGTCGAAGAAGCAAGCGGCAGTAATGGCACACGAAAAAGTGATGCTTTACGGAATCCCAATCATCCCGAAACGTTTAGTGAACTACGGTGCGATTGATGCCACTGTCAGCCGTGAGTTGTTCGTGCGCAGCGCTTTGGTCGAAGGTGAGTGGGAAACCAAACATGCCTTCTTCAAGCAGAACCGCAAGCTACTGCAAGAAGTGGAAGAGCTAGAACATAAATCGCGTCGTCGTGACATCTTGATCGATGATGATGAGTTGTTCGATTTCTATGACCAACGTGTTGGCGAAGAGGCTGTTTCAGGCCGTCACTTCGATACATGGTGGAAGCAAACCAGCCAGAAAACACCAGAGCTGCTTAACTTCGAAAAGTCGATGCTGTTCCGCGGTGATGCAAGCCACGTTACTGATTTGGATTACCCTAACTTCTGGCACCAAAATGGTATCAAGCTGAAGCTGAGCTACCAATTTGAGCCGGGCGACGACAACGATGGTGTAACGGTCCATATCCCACTGCCTATCTTGAACCAGATTGACCAAAACGGTTTTGATTGGCAGATCCCAGGCCTACGCCAGGAACTGGTGATTAGCCTAATTAAGTCGTTACCAAAAACGCTACGCCGTAACTTTGTGCCTGCGCCCAACTACGCCGATGCGTTCTTGGCTCGTGTGACACCACTTGAAGCACCGTTGCTGGATTCTCTTGAAAAAGAGCTGCGCCGCATGACGGGCGTGGAAGTAGTTCGTGATGACTGGAAGTTAGACCAGATCCCAGAGCACTTAAAGGTAACATTCCGCGCTGTAGATCATCGCAAGCGTAAGCTTAAAGAACAGAAAGACTTGCATGAGTTGAAAGAGAGCCTGAAAGACAAGGTTCAAGAAACGCTTTCTAAAGTGGCAGACGATGACATCGAACAGCAAAACCTGCATACGTGGAGCTTTGGTGAGTTACCAAAAGTCTACCAGCAGAAACGCGGCGGCTACGATGTTAAAGCCTTCCCAGCGCTGGTGGATTCTAAAGACAGCGTAGAGATCAAACTGTTCGAAACCGAGCAAGAGCAGATCTCGGCAATGAAATCGGGTCAGCGCCGTTTAATCCTGTTGAACGTGCCATCGCCGATCAAATATTTGCACTCGAATTTGCCGAACAAATCGAAACTTGGTTTGTACTTCAACCCATACGGACAGGTGCTCGATCTTATCGATGACTGTATCGCTTGTGGCATTGATAAGCTGATTGAAGAGAAGGGCGGTTTGGTTTGGGAACCAGAGCAGTTTGAAGCACTGAAAGAACACGTACGTGCAGAGCTGGGCGACAGCGTTGTTGAGATTGCTCAACAGGTTGAAACCATCCTAACGACCGCATTCAGCATCAGTAAGAAGCTCAAAGGACGTGTCGATCTTTCAATGGCATTCGCACTTTCTGACATAAAAGCTCAGGTAGAAGGTTTGATTTTTAAGGGGTTTGCCACAGAATGTGGGTGGAAACGCCTGCCGGATATTCTACGCTATATGAGAGCGATTGAACGCCGCATGGAAAAACTGCCGATTGACCCGAACAAAGATCGCTTGCATATGATCAAAGTTGAGTCAGTAATGAATGATTACAAAGAACTGCTGAATAAAATCCCAAAAGGGATCGCGGTTCCAGAAAATGTAAAAGAGGTGCGTTGGATGGTAGAAGAGCTTCGTGTAAGCTTCTTCGCACAGCAGCTCGGTACGCCTTACCCAGTATCAGATAAGCGTGTTAAAAACGCGATTGATGCTTGCTAAAGGAATAAAACTAGACGCAATGGCAAGGTTTGGGTATAAATCTTGCTTATTGCTATTCTAATTAAATAGTTACTACAAAAAGGGCGACTTGGTGGCAATTTATTACCACGCAAGGCCTGCCACTAGGACGAAAAGGTCGAATATGAAAAAAACGTTATTGGCACTAGCACTGCTAGGTGCATCTTCAACAGCAATGGCTGATTCTTGGTTGTACGGCGGCGTAATGGGTGGTCAAAACTCATTTGCTGGTGAAGATGAAACGGCGATGGGTATCCACGTGGGTACTGGTATCCTTCCATTAATTGGTGTTGAAGCTGGTTACTGGGATCTTGGTTCTTTCGACAACGTTAGCTACGGTAACCGTGCTAAACAAGGCGTTGACGTAAGCACAGCTTACCTAGCGATTAAACCAAGCATCGATTTCGGTCCTCTACACGTATACGCGAAAGGTGGTCTTCACTCATACGAAGTGAAAGGCGATAACTTTAAGCAAGACGATGTGGACGTAATGTTTGCAGTTGGCGCTGAGTACTTTATCTTTGGTCCACTATCTGTTGGCGCTAGCTACCAAAACTTCAAAATGAAAGATGACGACTCTGGCGTTTTCTCTCTAAACGCAACTATCCACCTACTGTAATTAATCAGTAAGGCGATCGTAGATAACGGTCGGATAGTCGTTAAAGAGTTCGTTAGAATTCATAAAAAATGCCAGCTTGATAGCTGGCATTTTTGTATCTGTAGAATAGTAATGTCGCTGACTTAAGCGGTATAAGTTAAGCGAGCAGCGCTATTTCTTACTGTTTAGAATCTTCTGAATTCTTGGGTTAATCGCTTTGCCGTGTTGGCTTTCATACTCTTCGCGTTTCAAGTCGTTCAAGTTCTTCACTGAGTTAGCGGCAAGAAGGAACTGCGGTAATTCTGTTTCCAGCATGCCTTTCTCATCTAAACGCTTTGCTTCCAAATAGTATTTCTTAAACAGGCCATCGAGCTTGTTTTCAGCCGTGCGCTTCAAGTCGTACAGTTTGTTTTGGATTAGCCATTTTTCAATGTTGTTAACAGCTGCGCGCGACAACACACGAATACGGCTATCAAGCAGCTCTTCTTCAGTCAAAGAATCTTTAAGGATCCAAAGCTCACCCATTTGCGGCGGCCAACTGTTGCCAAGTTGAATACGCTCATGACAGTGCATTAGCACGCGGTTAAGGCCGTCTGAGTCAACAGAGTGGGCGAACTCAAGAAACTTACCGCTCGGTTCACTACCGTATTGGTATTCCCACTGAGTTTCGTACACGCTCAAGAAAGAACCGAACACATGGATACACCAATCGGTTAGCTCAAGCTCTGCTGGATCTTGATCAACAACAGGCACTTGCTGAGACGCACCAGAGCCCGCAGCGTTTGGTGTCGCTACTTTTACTTCTGTACTTTGTGCTTCAATCACTTCAGGTGCGTTAGGCTGTACGGTAGCGTCAGGTACAACAGGTTGAGCTGGCTCAGAAGGTTGGCTTTTTGCCTTTTTGAATGAGCTGCTGCCTGAAGCGTTCAGATGGGCTAAGCTTTTGTCTATACCCATTTCCTTGAGCTTGTCCTGCATTTCCTGAATATTGAGAGGTCTTCTGCTGTTGTTGTCTTTCATTTTGCTTCTCGTTAACTAGCCAGTACTGCAGCTTGGATTCAATCCGAGATAATGGCATTAATTCATTGGCTTTGGCTTTATACCAGAGGACAAATTTCTTCCATACTAAACTATGGTCACCGGTCAAACCGGAGAATTTAAACGCACGTTCTGCCCATGATGGTATCTCTTCTTCGTTGAGATCATGAGTAGAGACGGTGTTGCTGTTCATTGAGCCTCGACCTTGTGGGCGAGGGGCCTGCTGCATGTGTTGCATTGGTGCCGGAGCAGGCTGAAACTTGGGTGCAGGTGCAGGTGCAGTAGAGTAGACCGGAATACTATTGGTCGGTTGAACCTCAACGTGCGCCGTAGCTTGCTCTTGCTCAATGAGCATTTTGAAAACGTGAATCTCTTTCTTATCTCGATAGTCTACTTTCACCTTATCGAGGAAACCTTGGTCGACTAAACACTTAAGGCAGTCGGCTAAACCAAACGTAGAGAGAGCACAAAGCTGACCTGCCGTTTGTAGGCACACATTGGTGTAACCGAATTCATCAGCACCATCTGCAAGCATCAATAAAACCAGCTTTTCTGCTGGGCTAGAAGTATTCACTTGCCAAGCTAAATAAGAATATTTGGCGCTCAATATCGTGTTCTCAAAAAAGGTAAGTCGTTGTCACTATTGTAAGTCACCCCTTACCGAATTTATAGCAACTTAACAGAAAACGACATTAGTAAGCCAAATATTGACCATAAGGAGAGGTCTGCCCCAAAAAGTAAGCCTACACTCATTCATTCTAGGTCAGAAGGTGGCTAAAGATGGGGTTTACGTCCGTCTTTTTCGGGTCTGATTCTGCACCAAGGCTTAAAATAACGTGGTCTATTAACGTTAAGAATGAGCTTCTAAACTTTCGTGTTGTCTTCATGAAAGCACCTATCTTCTCTCTCTAGTGACTGTTGATGATTTCTCTATCTACTTATTGACCTATTTATCCATACATTCATAGCTTGTATTTAATTTATAAAACACCTTGATATGATCAATATTTGCGCTATTATGACGATAAGTCAGAAATGACGAAGCGTCACAAAATGGTTAGCCACATGAATTTACTATTCGTGTTAATATATTGGACAGGAGCGTTTTAAATGCTGATTAAGCTTAGGGAATAGCTAAGCTCAAATACGGACTGAAAAATTATGTTTGGCTTTGGTTGTAAAGGCGATAAACAAAGTATCTTTGGTTGCAAGGCGGTGCTGTCTAAGAAGCAGCAATCCATCGCAGACCGAGAAGTAGAATTGATGTTGTTAGCAAAAGATCTGGTTCGAGAACAAGGGTTCGGAAACCTGACGATGGATAGGCTAACAGCGGCAAGCTCTTATTCTAAAGGTACGATATACAATCACTTTTGCAGTAAAGAAGACGTGGTTTTAGCGTTATGTATTCATTCTCTAAAGTCTGAGGCACTGTTGTTTGCTCGTTCTGGAGAGTTTGAAGGCAACTCACGCGAAAAGATTGTCGCACTGCACGTTGCGTACCGAGTTTATGCTCGTATGGAACCGGTATTATCAACTTGCGCGATTATGGCGAAAAGCCCATGGGTACTAGAGAAAGCCTCCAGTGCACGCGTGGCCGAGATGAATCAATTAGAAGAGATCGTTATCGAACAAGCGGATCTGCTCGTCAATCAAGCAGTAGAAGCCGGTGACCTAAAGTTCTCTTCTGGCGTGGGTTCAGATGCCATTGTATTCGCCAACTGGTCAATCGCATTTGGTTCAAATGCTTTGTCTCAGAATGCTTCAAACAGTCATTGTATCAAGCGGTTACAAGACCCGTATTCAGTATTACACAATGCGAACATGATTTTAGACGGCCTCAACTGGCAGCCTCTTTCTACTGATTGGGACTACCGCAAAACTTGGCGCCGTGTAGAACAAGAACTGTTCAGTGAAGAAGTCGCTTACTTAGAGTCAGTAGGTCGATAAGCTTCAACTAAGCCCACCTATGTGGGTTTATTAATAACCATTAGTGACGATTCGTCATAAACTTAAGTTTAGCCTAGTGTGGTTTTGGTTTTCTTGAGTATATGACTAAGAATTGTGTTTTTGTCAGCTTCGGCTGGCTTTTTAAGACACAACTATGACGAATCGTCACAAATGGAGACTGTGATGGAACATGACAGCCAGAAGCCCGCTTTCGATCACCAAAATCGAGATAACCGTAATGTCGATAGCGTAAACGGGGATCTAAATAACAGTTGGCACTCAATACCGACCAAGCGTTCGTTTATCGTCCTGCTGGTGGTTTTTTCAATCATCATGCTCTCTGCATTAGGGGCAAAGAACCTCTACTTTAGAGGGGACTACAATATCTTCTTCGAAGGCACCAACAAACAGTTGATGGCGTTCGATGAAATCCAAACCACCTTTGCGAAAACTGACAACCTCGCGATTGTCGTCGCACCTGAAGGCGGTAATGTCTTCACTCCAGAAACCCTCACCTTAATTCAAAACCTCACGGTCGATGCGTGGCAGATCCCGTACTCAAGCCGTGTCGATTCGCTTGCCAATTATCAGCATACCGAAGCCGTTGAAGATGACCTCTTAGTGGAAGACTTGCTGTACGAAGAATACGAGCACACGCCAGAGCGGATCGCCAAAGTAAAACAGATCGCACTCAACGAACCACTGCTTAAGAATGCTTTAGTATCGGCCTCCGGCGATGTGACCATTGTTAACGTGACGGTGCAATTGCCCGAAGTGGACAAAACGGCGGAAGTACAAGAAGTCATTGCGGCTATTAACGCCATGATTGACCGCTATGAAGCACAATATCCCAATGTTGAATTCCATAAAGCGGGCATCATTGCCATGAACAACGCCTTTATGACTTCGGCTCAAGAAGACAGCTCAACACTGGTGCCATTAATGCTGTTGGTGGTGTTGGTGTTCCTGACCTTTATGTTGCGCTCGTTCTTTAGTGTGGTGGCTACCTTAGTTGTGATTATCTCTTCGATTGTCGCGACCATGGGTTTGTCTGGCTGGGCAGGGATGTTCCTCAGCACTGCGACGGTTAACGTTCCAACCTTGGTATTAACCCTTGCCGTTGCCGATTGTGTTCACGTGATTGTGACCATGAGACAAGCCATGCAGCGCGGGATGGAGAAAGCACAAGCCATTCAATACAGCATTAAGCTTAATGCGATGCCGATCTTAATTACTTCTGTCACCACCGCGATTGGCTTCTTGATGATGAATATGTCGGATTCTCCCGTATTACGAGACTTCGGTAACTTGTCGGCATTGGGCGTGATCATCGCGTGTTTCCTCTCTGTGACTATGCTTCCTGCGCTATTAAAACTCTTGCCAGTGAAAACTCTGCCAACAAATGAAGCTGCGGAAAGCAAAGTAACCTTTATGGATAAACTGGGCGATTTTGTGGTGGCTAACCGTAAAGCACTGCTGCCTATTTCTACTCTTGTGATTGTTGGCGCTGCGGCGTTAATTCCGTTGAACAAAGTGAATGATGAATCGGTGAAGTATTTCGATACCTCAAGCGAATTCAGACAAGCAGCCGACTTCATGGAACAGACCGTAAGTGGTATGACGACCATCAGTATCGCAGTCAAAACCAATGAATCTCAAGCGATTGCTGATCCTGTGTTTTTGCAAGCGATTGGTGACTTTACCGATTGGCTACGTGTTCAACCTGAAACCGACCATGTTGCCACGCTATCCGATGTTTACATGCGTTTGAACAAGAACATGCACGGCGATGACGACAGCTATTATCAATTGCCGCTTAACCGAGAACTTGCCGCGCAATACCTGCTGCTTTACGAGATGTCTCTGCCGTACGGCTTGGACTTGAACAACCAAATCAATGTCGATAAGTCATCGATCAAAATGGTGCTCACGGTCGACAACCTAGGCAGCGTGGAATTGGTTGAACTCGAAGAACGTATCTACTCATGGTTTGCAGCCAACGCGCCGCAATATGAAGTGGTGGCATCCAGTCCGTCACTGATGTTTGCTCACATAGGCGAAACCAACATGGCGAGCATGCTATCAACTCTGCCTATCACCTTAGTACTTATCTCTGGCCTGATGATCTTTGCATTGCGCTCGGTTCGCTTAGGTTTAATCAGCCTAGTCCCAAACATTGCCCCAGCGATTATCGGCTTTGGTTTGTGGGCGCTTATCTCTGGTGAAATCAACTTGGGTCTGTCAGTCGTGGTCACGCTCACACTGGGTATCGTGGTCGATGATGCAGTGCACTTCTTGAGTAAATACCAACGCGCCAGAATGGAAGGGAAATCAGCGGAAGAAGCGGTGCGTTACGCCTTCCACACCGTTGGACGCGCATTGTGGATCACAACTGTCGTGCTTGTGGCTGGTTTCTCTGTACTGGCGATGTCGAGCTTCAGACTCAATTCCGATATGGGCTTGCTCAGCGCGATTGTGATTTTCATTGCGTTAGTAGTCGACTTCATCTTGCTTCCAAGCCTGCTGATGATCTTCGACAAACAGACGCACTATTCAGATAAACCTCAGCACGAATCAAAGCTGTCTAAAGCCGAGTTATCTAAAACAGAGCTATCTAAAACAGCGCAAGCTAACCCAGCCGGCGAACTGTCTGCTTCAACCAAATAAGGAATCGTCAGCCTGCTGCGGTGGGCTGACTCAAGGAGAAATTTATGAAAAGCGTTAAACAATCATTCGTTACCACATTACTTTCCGTCAGCTCATTAACCGTCGGCACGTTAACAATCGGCGCATTCGCGGCTTTCCCAGTGTTAGCAGACCCTGCGAAAGGCTTAGAAATTGCCGAGCAACGAAAAGCCGTCGATATGGGGTGGGGCGATTCAGTTGCGACCATGGAAATGCTACTTCGCAACAAACAAGGCGAAAGCAGCTCGCGCCTAATGCGATTGAAGTCGTTAGAAGTGGATGATGATGGCGACAAAGGGCTGACCATTTTTGATGAGCCGCGTGACGTAAAAGGCACGGCTTTCTTGAACCATTCACACATCTCTAAATCGGATGACCAATGGCTGTACTTGCCTGCGTTGAAACGTGTAAAACGCATCTCTTCGCGCAACAAATCGGGCCCGTTTATGGGCAGTGAATTTGCTTACGAAGACTTGAGCTCGTTCGAGTTAGGAAAGTACACCTTTAACTACATTGAAGACGCCAAAATCGAAGGCGTCGATACCTTTGTCTTGGAGCAAGTTCCGACCGATAAAAACTCAGGCTACACCATGCAGAAGGTATGGCTAGACCAACAATATTACCGCCCCGTTCAGGTTGAGTTTTACGACCGTAAAGGCGCATTGCTCAAAACTCTCTCGTTCCAAGACTACAAACAATACCTAAACCAATACTGGCGAGCGCACACTATGTCGATGCAAAACCACCAAACAGGCAAGAGCACGGTACTAACCACGACAGATTTAGCGTTCCAAACTGGTCTTAAGGACAAAGATTTCCAGAAAAACACACTCAAACGTGCAAAGTAAGGCAAGAATATGAAAAGGATTGTGTTAACAGGAACGCAGTTATCTTTAACCTTGGCAGCGACAGTTGGGCTTATGCAGGTGTCGTTGCCATGTGTGGCGGCTGGATTTAGCTCTGAGTTCGTAGAACAGGTCACCCCGGAGCTAGCAGGGCAGGTTAACCTTGAACACAGGCAGTTCTTTAGCGACGGCTTGCAAGGGCAAGATAAAGGGCAAAGCTCGCTGGTGTTACAACCAGAGTTTTATTGGGAACAACAAGAGGGCAATGGTAGCTTTACCTTCACGCCGTTTTACCGCCTAGACAGCGAAGACGATGAACGAACCCATGGCGACGTTCGTGAAGCTCTGTACCTAACGTATTGGGATGACTACGAACTGCGAGCCGGTGTCGGCAAGGTGTTCTGGGGCGTGACCGAATCGGCGCATTTGGTCGATGTGGTCAATCAAACCGATGCCATTGAATCGGTCGATGGTGAGTCGAAGTTAGGTCAGCCTATGGTGCACTTTACCTCAATCAAAGACTGGGGAACCATCGATGCCATGTTATTGCCGTATTTTCGTGAGCGTACCTTCGCAGGGGAAGACGGTCGCTTAAGGCCGACTGTACCTGTATCGGACGATGCGCTTTACGAATCGTCGAGAGAAGAAAAGCATGTTGATGTGGCATTGCGTTATAGCCAAATGTACGGCGATTGGGATGTCGGTTTAAGCTACTTAGGCGGTACAAATCGCGACCCTTATTACCGTGTGGAAGGCAATCAGCTCAAACCGTATTACGCGCAAATGCAGCACTTCGGACTCGATGTTCAAGGTATTATCGGTGACTGGTTATGGAAGCTGGAAAGCATTTATCGCGACAGCTACGACAACCACACCGGCGTGGTAACAGGCTTTGAATACACATGGGTTGGGGCGCTTGAATCCTATTGGGACATCGGCTTCATTGCGGAATACTTGTATGACAGCCGAGGTAACAATGCCCAAACCATCGGCCAAAACGATGTGTTTCTTGGTGCACGTTTCGCCTTGAACGATGAAGACGGCACCGAGGTGCTCACGGGTATCACTCAAGACTTGGACAACAGCGATGTCTACAGTGCCAAGTTGGAAGCATCCAGCCGCATCAACAACAATCTCAAGTGGCGATTAAACGCTTGGTTGTTTGAGAACGAAACCCCAGAAGACTTATTGTTCTTCGCTCGTAAGGATGATTTTGTTGAGGTAGCGTTGGAATATTATTTCTAGTGTTAGTTTGGTGGGGCGCTCTTGTTAAAGGGGGCGTCTCAGATTTAAGACGCGCTATATTTAGAATGTTCAATGTCATCTTTTTATAAAATAGAGCAAATAATCGAATAGTCCCAAAGGTAAAATGGTTATATTTTTCGAGTATCTATAACCTCCGAATATGCATGTAAATTGTGCTGGTGGTATCGGCCCTAAGGGATCTATGAATTTATTTAATTGGGATAAAAACTTTGAAACAGGCATTGGTGTTGTAGATGAACAACATCAATACCTTGTTGGTTTTATCAACCACTACGGAAATCTTTTGTCAGAGAATACTATCTCTATAGACGACATTAACATCGCTTTACTCGAACTCGCGCGCTATGCAGAATTTCACTTTAAAGAAGAAGAATCTTTGATGAGAGATTGTGGTGTCTATGAGTTACACATTGAAGAACACATCAAAGTGCATCGTGTATTTATGCAAGATATCTACAGTATGCAAGCGTTCATCTTAGAAGAAGATCAGGTGTCAGCACGGCAGTTATTGGACTTCCTCATCCATTGGCTTACTTACCACATTCTCGGCATCGACCAAAACATGGCGCGACAAATGGTCGCCATAGAAGAGGGTGCAACACCTCTACAAGCCTTTGAAGCAGAAGAAAAGCAGCAAGACTCTTCGACTGTCCCGCTGTTGGCGGCGCTTAATGGCCTATTTGAACAAGTCTCTGAACGAAACAAACAGTTGTTACGCTTCAACCAGTTACTCGAAGACAAAGTCGAGGAACGTACCGCAGAATTGAAACGAGCGAGTAAGAAACTTGAAGAACTGTCGTTAACAGACTCACTCACTCATTTGCCTAACCGCCGCAGTGCCTTTAAACAGTTAGCGCTACATTGGCAAGATTCCAAAGAGCTGGGCATGCCTTTAGTGTGCATTATGATTGATGCCGACAACTTCAAGCGCATTAATGACACCAGTGGTCATGATGCAGGTGACTTGGTACTACAAACCCTCTCGCGTGAACTGAAAAATACGTTCCGTAATGATGATATTGTTTGCCGGTTAGGTGGCGATGAGTTCTTGGTTATTTGCCCTAACACCGACCTTAAAGGTGGCATGCACATCGCGGAAACGGCTCGACAGAAAGTGTCTCAACTAGAGGTTGAAACCAGTCATCAAGTTTGGATTGGCAGTATTAGTGTCGGTGTGGCTGAAATAACCCAAGAATTCGAGTCCATGAATGAGTTGGTTAAAGCCGCTGATGAGTCCGTTTATTTAGCGAAAAACGCAGGCAAAAACAGCGTTTGTTCGATTCAGATTTAGAGCTCGGTTCACTCGAGATCGAGAGTACCGTTCACTTCAGATCTAGAACACCGCTCGCTTTAGTCTTTGAGCGCTACTCACTTTATTTTTTGAGCGCTATTCGCTTTAATTCTAGAACCTAGTTCACTTTAGTTTTTGAGTGCGACTCACTTTAAAATAAACAAGTGGAACCTGTATTTGTTCCACTTCTTCCTATTCCTCATTAATATCCTGTTAAATTTGCCGTGTTTTTAGTCAATAACTTGCTCTTTTAGCGATTCAATTTGGCATTGGTAGCGTGTTTGATTACTATGTGTAGCTATCTAAAAAAACTAATCATCCGATACGGACACTACCAACTGGTAGATGAGGAAATGATGCAACATCTAGAAGAGATCATTGCTAATGCAACGACTGCTATTGATACAGCAGATTCGTTAGTCGCACTTGATGAAGTGCGAGTTCAGTATTTAGGTAAGAAGGGTGAACTCACTCTTCAACTACAAAGCCTAGGTAAACTTCCACCTGAAGAGCGTCGCACTGCTGGTCAAGAGATCAACAAAGCGAAAGGTGCTGTTCAACAAGCGATCGCAGCTCGCAAAGACGCACTACAACGTGCAGAGCTTGAAGCGAAACTAGCTGAAGAAACTATCGATGTGAGCCTACCAGGTCGTCGCATTGATAACGGTGGTCTTCACCCAGTAACTCGCACTGTTGAGCGTATCGAACAGTTCTTTGGTGAGCTTGGCTTTAGCACTGAGTCTGGCCCTGAGATCGAAGATGCATTCCACAACTTTGATGCACTAAACATCGCAGACGATCACCCAGCTCGTACTGATCACGATACTTTCTTCTTCAACCCTGATCTAATGCTACGTACGCACACTTCTGGTGTTCAAATCCGTACGATGGAAAACGGCAAACCGCCTTTCCGCTTCATTGCTCCGGGTCGTGTTTACCGTAACGACTACGATCAAACTCACACGCCAATGTTCCACCAAGTGGAAGGTATGTTAGTTGATGAGAACGTAAACTTCGCTCAACTTAAAGGCATTCTTAACGATTTCCTTTGTAACTTCTTTGAAGAAGAAGTTGAAGTGCGTTTCCGTCCTTCATTCTTCCCGTTCACAGAACCTTCAGCTGAAGTTGACGTGAAACGTAAAGATGGCAAATGGCTAGAAGTTCTAGGCTGTGGCATGGTTCACCCTAACGTACTTCGCTCTGTTGGCATCGACCCTGAGAAATACTCTGGTTTTGCATTCGGTATGGGTGTAGAACGTCTAACGATGCTTCGTTACGGCGTAAATGACCTTCGTGCGTTCTTCGAGAACGACCTTCGTTTCCTTAAACAATTCAAGTAATCCGGGGCAGTCAAAACTATGAAATTCAGTGAATCTTGGCTACGCGAGTGGGTTAAACCTGCAATTAACAGCGAAGAGCTAGCTCACCAAATCACTATGGCTGGTTTGGAAGTTGACGATGTAGAACCTGTTGCGGGTGTTTTCACCGGCGTTAAAGTAGGTAAAGTGGTTGAGTGCGGTCAGCACCCAGACGCAGACAAACTACAAGTAACTAAAATTGATATCGGCGAAGAAGAGCTGCTAGATATCGTTTGTGGTGCATCTAACTGTCGTCTTGGCCTAACTGTAGCAGTAGCAACAGTTGGTGCAGTACTTCCTGGTGACTTCAAAATCAAGAAAGCAAAACTACGTGGCGTTCCATCGCACGGCATGCTTTGTTCTTTCTCTGAGCTAGGTATCGACGTAGAGTCAGACGGCATCCTTGAGCTGCCAGAAGGCACAACGCTAGGTATGGACGTACGTGAGCTTCTTGAGCTTAACGACGTAACTATCGACGTAGACCTAACAGCAAACCGCGCAGACTGCTTCAGCATCCGTGGCCTTGCTCGTGAAGTTGGCGTACTAAACCGCGCAGACGTTACAGAGCCAACAGTTGAAGCTGTTGCAACAAGCATTGAAGACACAGTATCTGTTGAAATCAAAGCAACTGATGCTTGTCCACGTTACCTTGGCCGTGTGGTTAAGAACGTAAACGTGAAAGCGGAATCGCCAATCTGGATGCAAGAAAAACTGCGTCGTTGTGGTATCCGTTCAATCGACCCAGTTGTAGACATCACAAACTACGTGATGCTAGAGCAAGGCCAACCAATGCACGCATTTGATCTAGCTAAGATCGAATGCGGTATCGTGGTTCGTCTAGCAGAGCAGGGCGAAAAGCTAACACTTCTAGATGGCAACGAAGCTGAACTAAACAGCAACACGCTTGTTATCGCAGACCAAAACAAAGCACTAGCAATCGCTGGTATCTTTGGCGGTCAAGATTCAGGTGTTACTACTGAAACGACAGACGTACTTCTTGAAGCAGCATTCTTCGCACCGGATCACATCCGTGGTCGCGCACGTGCTTACGGCCTTCACACAGATTCTTCTCTACGTTTCGAACGTGGTGTTGATTCAACACTTCAAGCAGCAGCAATGGAGCGTGCAACACAGCTTCTAGTTGAAATCTGCGGTGGTGAAGTTGCGCCAGTAAACGGCAGCGAATCTGAAGCTGATCTTCCTAAAGCAAACGTAGTTGCTCTACGTCGCGCTAAACTAGACAGCCTACTAGGTCACGAAATCCCATCGACAGACGTAGTGGAAATTCTGACTCGCCTAGGTTGTGAAGTTGAAAGCACTGATGCTGGCTGGACGGCAACGTCTCCATCTTGGCGTTTTGATATCGCAATCGAGCAAGACCTAATTGAAGAAGTAGGTCGTATCTACGGTTACGATAACATTCCAAACCAAGCGCCTAAAGCGGCACTTAAAATGAATGACCACAAAGAAGCTAACCAACCGCTTAAGCGCGTTCGTGACCTTCTTGTAGACCGTGGCTACCACGAAGCAATCACATACAGCTTCGTAGAACCAGAACAGCAGAAACTTGTTGTACCTGGTGTTGAGCCGCTAATCCTGCCATTCCCAATCTCTGCGGACATGTCAGCAATGCGTCTTGGCCTAATCCAAGGTCTTCTAAACACAGTTGTTCACAACCAGAAGCGTCAACAGTCTCGCGTTCGTCTATTCGAATCAGGCCTACGTTTCATCCCTGAAGCAACAGCTGAAAACGGCATGCGCCAAGAAATGATGCTTGCGGGCGTTATCTCTGGTACTCGTGGCGAAGAGCACTGGGACATTGCAACTAACACTGTCGATTTCTTCGATCTTAAAGGTGACCTAGAAGCCGTTCTTGAGCTTTCTGCAAACGAAATCGCATACAGCTTCAAATCTGCGAAGCACCCAGCACTTCACCCAGGTCAAACTGCGGCTATCGTAGTAGACGGCAAAGAAGTGGGTATCATTGGTACTGTTCACCCAGAGCTAGAGCGCAAGTTTGGTCTTAACGGCCGTACTATCGTATTCGAAATCGAATGGGCAGCTATCAACACTCGCGTGCTTCCAGAAGCAGTAGCCGTATCTAAGTTCCCTGCAAACCGTCGTGATATCGCGGTTGTTGTTGACCAAGCAGTCGCTTCTGGCGACATCGTAGAAGCGTGTATCGCTGCTGGTGGCGAATTCCTAACAGGCGCTAAACTGTTCGACGTTTACGTTGGTCAAGGCGTTGAAGAAGGTAAGAAGAGCCTAGCAATCGCACTTAGCCTACAGTCTGTAGAGCGCACACTTGAAGATGCAGACATCGCTGGTTCAGTAGATGCTATCGTAGCTTCAATCTCAGAGAAATTCGGCGCAGCACTTCGCGACTAATCTCTTTTGATAGATAGAAAAAATAAAAGGCCTCGCATTGCGAGGCCTTTTTTTGTGGAGCAGGGCTCTAAATCGTAACTGGAAAGGTGAACTAAAGATTAGACTCTCGAGTGATTTTATTTAGTTCAATAAAATCAATGCTTTAAAAGTAAGGGCGTAGTTGTCAATCTAGTTGATTTGATACTTATCTCGCCTCAATGTGAAGGCAGGGATTGTTCCTTCTAGTACCTCAACAATATGATTATTGATAATCTGAGATTCGATACCACCTGATATGAATGAAAAACGGTTGCCATCTTCTTTGTCTATTTCCACTTTAATAACTTGCTCTGAATCCGAAACAACAGCTAAATTAGGGTTGTGGGTTACCATTTGCGTATTTCGGTGATTGCGATCGCTCGTTTCGGTTTATTCCGATCACCTGATCCTACCGTTTTTCTCTCTTCTTATTTTTACTCTAAGTGATCGGATTGCGCCAGTTTTCTCATTGACTCACCTCCCAGTTCTATTCTATGACTATTGTGTACTAGCCGATCCATTAGCGCGTCCGCGACGGTGGCGTTGCCGATCATGTTGTACCACTCACTTACAGGTAACTGGCTGATGACGATTGTGCTGCTGTTTTGATAACGCTCTTCCAGCACTTCTAATAAGTGACCCGCATGCTCTTGAGTGAGTTTTTCCATCCCCCAATCGTCGAGGATCAGTAAGGCTTTCTTAGCCAGCGATTGGAGTTGCTTTTGATAGCTACCATCCAGACGACCAGCGGTCAGGTCGTCAAGCAAGCGAGTTAATCGGTAGTACTTAACCGTTTGTTGTTGGTCACAGGCGCTGGTTGCCAGTGCGCAGGCAAGATACGTTTTGCCTGCGCCTGTTGGGCCTGTAACCAAGATGTTCTGGTGTTTGTATAGATAACTGCCCGTCAGAAGTTCGCTCATCTGTTTACGATTGAGGTTTCGTCCCTCCTTATAGATGAGTTGGCTCGGCTGCGCATCTACTCTCAGCTTGGCTTGTCGTTTTAACCGTTGGATTTTGCTCTGATTGCGATTCAAGATCTCGCTTTCCAGAAGTAGGCTTAGCCTTTCCTCGAAGTCCAGTTCTGCGTAGGTGGTCAGTTGCTCTTGCTGCTGCTCTAATGCTTTCGCTGCATGGCTCAAGCGTAGGGTTTTGAGTTGGTCGTTCAGTGCATTCATATCCTTTCTCCTAGTGATAACTGTTCGGGCCACGAACATTGCTATGAACAAGATTTGGCGTACTCGTGTTGTCTTTACTCAGTTGTCCTTCACGATTGTTTTTCAACAAATTGCAGATGAAGGTGTAATTGGATTTTGTCAGCATCAGCGCATCTTTACAGGCTTGCTCTAGGCGCGATTCGCCATAGGTTTTACTGAGGCTGAGCAAGCCAAGGCAGGAACGATAAGACTGCTCTGGATGAGGCTTGGAGTTCAGCATCTTATTGACGACTTCTCGTGTGGCTGGCCCGATATTAGCTCCCCAGCTAAGCAAGCGCCCTGGCGACCACTTCTGATGTTGATGGTTGCTTGGCATGTGCTCTGGTTGGGTGCTGTTTCCTCGCTCTCTTTGGCTACGTGGATGCTGGGCCACCAAGTTACCTTTATGGTAGATCTGCACCAGGCGATTAGAGGCTTCCAACTCGACATGGTGACCAACAAGTTGATGGGGAACCGAGTAGTAATGACGGCGATATTCGATGTGATAGTCAGGGCCAACTTTGGCTCGTTTAGTTTCGGTATACAGATAACGCTGCCTAGGCAGTGGCTTTAATGCAGGTTTGTCGAGTTTATCGAACAGCGCTTGGCGGCTGGCGCCATACTGTTTCATCTCACGCTGATTTAACTCATTCATGAGTTCACGGATGGCGAGATTCAACTCTTTAAAAGTGTGGAAGGCTTGGTGTCGCAACCGCATCATGATCCAGCGTTCTACTAGGAGCACGGCATTCTCTGCCTTGGCTTTGTCTTTCGGTTTGTAGGGGCGAGCAGGCATCACGGCTGTTTGATAGTGATTAGCCAGCTTTTGATAGCTGTCGTTCAGTCTCGGCTCATAACGATTGGCTTTGGTGACTGCGCTGCGTAGGTTATCGGGAACTAAGAGTTGTGGTACGCCACCGAAGTGTTCGAACGCATTCGCATGCGCCTCTAACCAGTAGGGCTTCCCTTGGCTGGGGAAGGCTTCAACATAAGTGTAATTGGACGCGCCTAAAGTCGCGACGAACACCTCCGCTTCGCGCACTTCGCCTGTGTCAGGGTTGACCACCTGAAGCCGAGGCCCACAGTAATCGATAAACAGTTTATCACCTGCAACATGAAGCTGGCGCATGCTGCGTTTTTGGGTTTTGAACCAACGAGTGAAGTGCTCGCAGAACTGAGTGTAAGCGTAAGCTTGCTCTTGATATTGTTCATGATACTCCTGCCAGAGCAGCATCTTTGTCATACCTTTACGCCTGAGTTCGACTGCGTATTGAGTGAAGTCTGGCATAACTTTATCTCGACTGACTTTCTTGCCGTGATACAGCGCCTGTGTGAGATCTGCATCGCTGCAACTGTCGGGTAGAGGCCAACCAAGTTGGCTTTGTTTAAAGCGAGTAAGGAGTTCTGATACGGTGGACGGGCCGAGTTTAAGGCAAGAAGCGATACTACGATTTGAGAGACCGCAGTCGTATTTAAGGCGTAATACCTCTTTGATTTTGTTCATTGGAGTTCTCTTTTTGGCCATTGTCGCTTCCTTTCCTTCTTGTTTAAGAAGTAAAGAATAGCGAGCTATTGATTTAAAAGAGAAAAAGGAAGGGTTTCGGCCATTACGATCGCGGTTTTCGCTATTCCGATCACCGATTTCGGAGTTAGATTAAAAGTGATCGGATAATCGCGGAATCAGTGATCGGTTTAAACCGAAACGCTGTTTTTCAAGCAAGTTGTCGTGTTTTTTACAATTTAGTAACCTGAATGATTACGCTGCACACTTTTCAGGGTTCAAGTAAACCTCATCGATATAACTCCAGTCTCTTGTCTGCCGACTCCACCTGCCTGGGTGAGTTAATTGAGCACGTCGGTAGACTTGCATACGTTGTCGGAGAATTTCATTATCCTCGCCGCAATGCCTCTGCTGAGGTGTTACATACTTTATGCCACTGTGTTTATGCTCATTGTTATACCAATCAACAAAATTACCAACCCAGCACCGTGCGTCTTCAATGGAAGAAAACCCATCCATTGGCCATGAAGGACAATACTTTATTGTTTTGAACAACGACTCAGAGTATGGGTTGTCATTGCTTACTCTTGGCCTAGAGTAAGAGCTTACGACCCCAAGGTCATGCATCTTTGCACGCATGGTGTAACTTCTCATAGGAGCACCGTTATCAGAGTGCAAAGTAATGTTGCCTTGCACACACTTTTCCCGCCATGCTGCTCTTTGGAGTAACTCCGCTGCATATTCGCCTAGCTCCTGATCATACACTTCTGCACCTACTACTTTTCTACTGAAGATATCCATTATCAAATAGAGGTAATAGTGCTTCCCTCGTATTTTCGATGGCAGATAACTGATATCCCAGC
>NZ_JACJFF010000140.1:0-12990 GCF_014164465.1 Vibrio sp. SG41-7
GCAGAAGCAGAAGCAGAAGCAGAACAGGAAGAAGTTGCTGTTCCTCAAGCTCAGGTTGAAGAAGTTCAAGATAAGCCGACAGAAAGTTTCTTTGCGCGCCTTAAGCGTAGTCTTAGCCGCACTAAAGCAAACATCGGTGCTGGCTTCTTTGGCTTGTTCAAGGGTAAACAAATCGATGAAGATCTGTTTGAAGAACTAGAAGAGCAACTTCTGATTGCAGACGTGGGTATGAATACCACGGTTAAGATCATTGAAAATCTGACAGAAAAAGCATCTCGTAATGACCTAAAAGACGGTGAAGCTCTATATGGTCTGCTCAAAGAAGAGATGGCGGATATCTTAAGCCAAGTGGAACAGCCACTGGTTGTTGATACGACTAAAACACCTTACGTTATTTTAATGGTTGGTGTGAACGGTGTCGGTAAGACAACCACCATCGGTAAGCTGGCTAAACAATTCCAAAGCGAAGGCAAGAAAGTGATGTTGGCGGCGGGTGATACCTTCCGTGCGGCAGCGGTTGAACAACTTCAGGTTTGGGGTCAACGTAATAATGTTCCTGTGATCGCTCAGCACACTGGTGCCGATAGCGCGTCTGTTATCTACGATGCCATTGAAGCGGCGAAAGCGCGTGGTGTTGATGTTGTGATTGCCGATACAGCAGGTCGTTTGCAGAACAAGAGCAACTTGATGGAAGAGCTGCGTAAGATTGTTCGTGTAATGAAGAAGATTGATGACTCTGCACCGCACGAAATCATGTTAACGCTAGATGCTGGTACCGGTCAGAATGCTATCAGCCAAGCGAAGCTGTTCAGTGACGTGGCACCAGTAACGGGTATTACGCTCACTAAGCTAGATGGTACGGCGAAAGGCGGCGTGATTTTCTCAATTGCTGACCAGTTCCAGATTCCAATCCGCTACATTGGTGTGGGTGAAGGCATTGATGACCTGCGTCCATTTGAGTCTAAAGACTTTATTGAAGCACTATTTAGCCGCGAAGAGTAACGCGAGTAGCAAAGTGGTTTATCCTTAACCTGCTACCGTTTTAAATTTGATATGAGTGATCGTAAGAGGAATTTTCGGTGATCAAATTTCAGCAAGTGAGCAAAGCCTACCGAGGCGGACGACAAGCGCTCCAAAAAGTGGACTTTCACCTTAAACGTGGAGAGATGGCTTTTTTGGGTGGGCACTCTGGCGCTGGTAAAAGTACCTTGCTGAAGTTGATCTGCGCCATCGAGCGTCCAACTGATGGACGTGTTTGGTTTAACGATCACGATATCACTCGTATTCCAGCTAAAGACATTCCCTTCTTACGTCGTAACATTGGGATTGTCTTTCAAGACCATCGCCTACTGATGGATCGCTCTATCTTTGATAACGTCGCACTGCCTATGCGTATTGAATCTATTTCTGAAAATGAAATAAAACGCCGAGTCAGTGCTGCGTTGGATAAAACCGGCTTACTAGACAAAGCCCGTTGTTTGCCAAGCCAGCTTTCTGGTGGTGAGCAGCAACGCGTGGGTATCGCTCGCGCTGTGGTTAACCGTCCAACTCTGCTTTTAGCGGATGAGCCGACCGGTAACCTCGATCCTGAATTATCTAACCGTGTATTACGTTTGTTTGAAGAGTTCAACCGCGCAGGTGTCACGATCATCCTGGCGACGCACGATATCGGGTTAGTGAACACTCGCCCTCAGTACCGTCATCTTGAATTAAACCAAGGCTTTTTGAGTGAGGTTGAAGACTATGGCCGCGAATAAGCGCATCAAGAAACCTCAATCCAATCGAGCAGCAAACCGGGCTTCAAGCGACGGCTTCTTTGTTGTTCATTGGAAACAAGCTAAGTCATCGTTCTCGCAAATGTGGCAACGTCCGTTGGGCAACTTGTTGACCCTTGCGGTGATCTCAATGGCTTTGGCGATGCCAGCTTGTTTGTACCTACTGGGCAAGAACGTGGGTGAAGTGGCTCAAGATGTCACCAGCCCGTCACAAATAAGTGCTTATGTAGAGGATGGTATTCCTGAGCCGAGAGTAATGGTGCTTAAGGATGAAATTGAAAGTTGGGATCAAGTCGAGCTGGTGGAATATATTTCACCGCAACAAGGGCTTGCGGATCTAAGCCAATATTCTGGTTTTGAAGATGCCCTGACTATCCTAGATGACTATTCATTGCCAGGTGTGTTGGTGATTACGCCAAGCGTGCACAGTGATGTCTTAATCAAAGAATTAGCAAGCAACGTTAAAAAACAAGAGCTAGTGACCGATGTTCGTTTAGACGAAGATTGGTTAGCTCGATTAGATGCGATCAAAGCATTAGCAGCGGTCATCGTTATTACCCTAACGGTATTGATGTTGGGCGCGGTATTTTTGATTATTGGCAATACATTACGCTTTAATGTGTTGGCGCATAAAGACGAGATTCAAACCATGAAGCTGATTGGTGCCACCGACAGCTACATTCTTCGACCATACCTTTATGCTGGGATGTGGTTTGGCGTTTTAGGTTCGATTAGTGCTTGGGTTATGACGGCATTGATTACCGTATTGCTCAACAGTGCAGTGGATGATTTGGCTCAGCTTTATGATAGCCATTTCCGCTTAATTGGCCTGAGTTGGGATGAGTCTTTATTACTTTTGATCGTCGGAACTCTGCTTGGTAGTGTGGCTGCGAAGCTTTCTGCACAGCGTCACCTAAAAGAAATTGAACCAGTTTAGGTGAATAGAGTCATATTTATACGAAAAATAGGCAGTTCTTAACCAGTTTTTGCCTTGTATAGACGAATTGATTATGCATAATTACTTCCCCCTCCTTGAAACCTGTTCATTTTAGGTTCAAGATTGTCGGGTTTTAATAGATGTATTACTCCAGATCAGAGATTGATGAGGAACCGAATGGCAAACCAAGCGTATCAAATGGCTTTAGTCACACAAGATAGTTTAGATAGCTATATCCGCTCAGCGAACAGCTACCCTATGCTGACTCCTGAAGAGGAACGTGGACTTGCAGAGCGATTACATTACAAAGGTGAGATCGACGCTGCGAAAGGCTTGATCCTTTCCCACCTAAGATTCGTGGTGCACGTTGCAAGAGGCTACTCTGGCTACGGGCTACCAATGGCTGATCTCGTCCAAGAAGGTAACATCGGCTTGATGAAGGCTGTTAAGCGCTTCAATCCAGAAGTTGGTGTTCGTCTAGTCTCTTTTGCTGTTCACTGGATCAAAGCTGAGATTCATGAGTACGTTTTGCGTAACTGGCGTATCGTTAAGATCGCAACAACGAAAGCACAACGTAAATTGTTCTTTAACCTTCGTAAGTCTAAAAAGCGTTTAGGTTGGTTCAATAACGGCGAAGTTGAGACGGTTGCACGTGAGTTGGGTGTTGAGCCTTCAGAAGTTCGTGAAATGGAATCTCGCTTAGCGGCACAAGACGCTACGTTTGAAGCCCCGATGGATGACGATGACGGTGGTTCTGCTTACACGGCTCCAGTTTACTACCTAGAAGACAAAGCGTCAGACGTTGCAGAAACAGTTGAAGCTGCGAACTGGGAATCTCATACCAATAATCGTTTAGGACTCGCATTGAAGAGCTTAGACGAACGCAGCCAGCACATTGTGCGCTCACGTTGGTTGGATGATAACAAGTCGACATTGCAAGACTTAGCGGATACCTACAGCATTTCTGCAGAGCGTGTTCGCCAGTTAGAAAAGAATGCGATGAAGAAATTGAAACAAGCCGTTGGCGATTTCTAATAGCATCTAGTTTCTACTTTCTAGTAGAGCTAACAAATAGCTGAATTTTGAAAAGGCCGAGATCGAGAGATCTCGGCCTTTTTGTTTTGGATCGATTTCTCAATTTTTGCGATCGAAATTTGCAAAGTGATTTTGTGGATAACTCTGTGAGAAGTTTATTCGTCAGCTGTCTAAAAGCAGGGTGTAGTAAGGCTTTGAAGGGGTTTTTCCAGTGGGGATATGTTTCAGTTAACCCACAGCTAGATCAGGATCATTACTACATGTTGTGGATCTATTTTTAAAAAAGCACTTTATTCACGCAATTCACAGGTTTATCCACAAATGGTGTAAAAGTGATCGCTGGTGGATAACCTTATTAAGTGGATGTGATTGTTAGCCTTGGGATAGGTTACAATGGCAGCAAAGTAAATCAGTATAAAAGAGAAAGTCATGGACCAGTTTAAACATATCGATGTTAAAGGTGCTCAAGCCCTTATTGAACAAGGCGAAGCTCGACTTGTCGATATACGTGACCCGCAGTCTTTTGCGGTAGCTCACTCAAAAACCGCTTACCATCTTACTAACGATACCATGGTGTCGTTCATGGATGAGGTTGAGTTCGAACAGCCAATCTTAGTGATGTGTTATCACGGTATTAGTAGCCAAGGTGCGGCACAATATTTAGTGAACCAAGGCTTTGAAGAGGTATATAGTGTTGATGGTGGATTTGAAGCTTGGCATCGTGCTGAACTTCCAGTGATCGCGGGTTAATAGCCTTTATCACTTGAATCGCTTCAAACATCTCTCATAGCATGAATAGGAAGTAACAATGATTAGATTGATGGTGTTAGACAATCCACGTCTTGCTCAAGCGTTTATTGATTATATGGCCTTTCGTCAGATCCCTATTCAGATGTCACCTGAGGGAGAAGGGCGTTTTGCTCTTTGGCTTCTTGATGGTCAATATCAGGTTGAAACCGAGGCCGAGCTCAATCGTTTCCTGTCGGAACCCAATCATAAGCGCTATCAAGCAGCATCTTGGGACATGGCAGAGACCAGAAAGAGCAACTTTCATTATCACACGCCAAGTTTTATGGGCATGATAAAAGCCAAAGCGGGCCCCGTGACACTCAGCCTGATGTTGGTGTGTGTGGTGATTTTTGCACTGCAGCAAGTCGGTTTTGGTCAAGCTATTTTCAACGCCCTACATTTCCCTGCGGTTGACGGACAACAATGGCAATTGTGGCGTTGGTTAAGCCATGCTGTTCTGCACTTCTCTGTTATGCATATCGCATTTAATATTTTGTGGTGGTGGCAGTTAGGTGGGGATATTGAGAAAAAACTAGGTAGCCTCAAGCTACTTCAGATCTTTGCTGTCTCTTCTGCGCTTTCAGGTGCCGGGCAGTACTGGGTTGAAGGGGCGAATTTCGGTGGTTTGTCTGGTGTTGTGTATGCCTTGGTTGGCTATCTATGGGTGGTGGGTGCAAAAGCCCCTCAGCTTGGTTTAGGCATTCCAAGACAGATCTTCGGCTTTATGTTGGTGTGGTTAGTGCTTGGGTACATGCAACCGTTCATGGCCATTGCAAACACCGCTCATTTGGCTGGCCTAGCCGCTGGTGTCATTATTGGTTGGATTGATGCTATGAAAGCACCGAGTTCAGCACGAAGTGAGTAGATGCTTTTTGGCAGCAGCTAAATAATAGAGACAAAAAAAAGCGGCCAGATGAGCCGCTTTTTTATTTGGATTCGTTTTTACATCATTATTACTGATAAAGGTATTTGGTAAACAGAAGGTCAGCAATGAGGGTTTTTCCTGTTTCAGGAAGCAATACCTTGTTGAGATGTTCAACTAAGGTTTTTCTTAAATCTTCACGACCAGATAGAGACTTAATGGTTTCTTCGTTTTGTTTACCTAGCAATTCAATCACAGCATCACGAATCAGTGGTTGGTGGTGCTCAATGGCTGCCAAGTCGTTACTATTCGCAACCATTATATCGAGGCGAACCTGAATGTAGCCCAGTTTTTTACCTTTAGTGTAAAAATTGGTGGTCAGGTCAGGCTCTAGCGTGAAGTAGGCTAGTTTGGGTGCCGATTCCTCTTCAGCGAAACTTGATGCTGAAAAGAGTAGGGTAATCGCAAGAAATATTTGGGCTACATAACGTTTGTGCATATTTGTGACTTTTCTTTAGTTTATTCGCGATATTCGAAACGCATTAGTCTTGTTACAATGAGCGGTCTAAATCTAAATACGTTTACAATTCGAAGAACGCTTTAATTTTGTTCGAAAGTTGAAGCTTTATTGTACGTGTAAAGTCACCTATTGAATACTAGTATGAATCAGCCAATATCGCTGTATCTTAATTCGTTAATGAATGTAGATTGGCAAAGTACAGAAACATTTGATTTTCCTAATAAAATCACCAGAGAGTGGCTTTTGGAGCAAGGTTCTCTTTCCCGCAAGTTGGGCAAGAGCTGTCAGCACCTGTCTGTTGAGTTGCTTCATAATCAAGTTGTAGAGCGCTCAATGCTACAACAGGACGAGGAACTTCTTTTATCATCGTTTGATTGCTTACTGCGTAAAGTGATTTTGAAGGGTGATGATGAGCCGTGGGTGTTAGGGCGAACCTTGATTCCTCGAGTCACATTAGAAGATCATCAGCACTCTGACCTTTCTCAACAAGGTAATGTCCCACTTGGTTTAACCGTGTTCAGCGCTGAGAACGTGGAGCGAGATGCGCTGCAAGTCGGTTGGGTTATCGCTGGCGATGAGCGACTGCTCGCGCGTCGTTCTCGATTATGGATGAACCATAAACCGATGCTTGTGGCAGAACTATTTTTGCCAACATCACCCATTTACTCTAAGGAGAGTGTGTAAATGTTTGCCACCAAAGCGAAGGCGTATTGGCAATTAACGCGAATGAATCGCCCGATTGGTACCCTGTTACTCCTTTGGCCGACCTTATGGTCGCTGATTATCGCCGCGCAAGGCATGCCTGATTTTGATGTCTTGGTTGTTTTCGTACTTGGCGTGGTATTGATGCGTTCAGCTGGCTGTGTGATCAATGATTTTGCTGACCGTAAAGTGGATGGTCATGTAAAACGCACCAAGCAGCGTCCATTACCTTCCGGTTTGGTTTCCAGTAAGGAAGCTATTCTGCTCTTTTTAGTGCTAGCCATGGTTTCGTTCTTGCTGGTGCTAACCATGAATCCGCTGACGATTAAGCTTTCTGTTATCGGTGTTGGCTTAGCCTTCATTTATCCTTTTATGAAGCGTTTTACGCACCTTCCACAGTTGTTCCTCGGCTTAGCGTTTAGTTGGGCAATCCCAATGGCTTGGGCGGCGCAAACTAATGAGCTACCTAGTGTGGTCTGGTTTATTTTCATTATCAATGCGCTGTGGACGATTGCCTACGACACGCAATATGCAATGGTTGACCGAGATGATGACTTAAAAATTGGCATCAAATCGACGGCTATTCTATTTGGTCGTTTCGACAAGCTTATCGTTGGCTTCTTACAGCTAGTGACACTGGCGATGTTAATAGCGTTAGGCATGCATTACCAATTAGGAGATACCTTTTATTGGGCACTGCTGGTTGCGGGGGGCTTGTTTGTGTATCAACAACATCTGATGCGCCACCGTGATCGAGACTTATGTTTCCAAGCTTTCCTAAACAACAATTATGTTGGAATGGCAGTGACAGCAGGCTTATTCATTACCTTCTGGTAAGTATGAGTTTTTTGCTAAACGAACGCTCAATAAAAAGGCACCCAATGGGTGCCTTTTTTGATCGTGTTCAGTCTAGTGATTAAAGCAATTGTTAATCAAGCGATTACTCTGCTTGGTGGATACTCTCTTGAATCGTCAGACGGACCTCTGGGTAAAGCATTGAGTAAAGAAGCTTAGCGAATTGCTGAGTCTTTTCTAAATCGCAGTTACCATCGTTATCCAAATATTGCTGCTGTTTCAAGGTTGCGAACATCGACGCAAACACGCCTTTATCGAAGAACTCTGGTGCATTAATGCCTTGTAGACGCCCCAGTCGTTGTGCGATGTCTTGGCTCTTCTGCTCAAGATCAGATTTATCCAGATCAGGGTTCTCTGCCAATAGGTTCAGAGCAATAGAGTAGCGCTGTAGCGTTTCTGAAATCGTACGGCCTAACAGCATCAGTGCTTGGCTGTTTGACTGGTTGATGGTGACTTGGTTGTCCGACACCACAAGCATACCTTGGCCAACAAGCTCTTCAATGATGTTCGCCACCACGCTTTCAAGCTGATCTTCGTCGTAGCTTAAGAACAACTCTTTCTTCAAGAACGGGTAGATAGCAGCAACGTTCTCTTGAATCGTGTCAATGGTTAGGCCGTGCTGACGAATGGTCATCTGAGCAATTAATGATGGTAGAGCAAACAAATGAATGATGTTATTACGGTAGTAAGTCATCAGAATTGACTGGTGACGGTCTAGCGAAATGATGTCGCCCATTGAGTCTGATTCAATTAGGAACTTGTTCAGCGATTCAGCGTGTTTTACCAGATCTTCAGCGCTGTCTTTTGGTACCGTAAATGTATCAGAGTAAGGTACGTTCTTAAGCAGAGACAGGTAACAGTTGATCTGAGAAACCAAAGAATCACGAGACAATGCACGCTGTCTTGAAGCCAGTAACGCCGTTGCACAAAGTGTTAGTGCGTTGGTCGCTGCCGCATCGTTAATGTGTGTCATCATTTTGGTTGCCAGGTCATTGACCACTGGATTCATCCATTGTGGCTTGCTGGTTCCCATTGGATCGATATCTTTAGTCCACTCTGGAGCGTGCTCGTTCAGATATTGGTTAAGCTGAATCGGCTCACCAAAGTTGACGTAGCCTTTACCAAAATTGCGCAGCTTACGGAGCGTACGAATCACTAGGCTCGCATTTTCTTTTTCTTTGCGCTTACCACGAAGTTCTTTTGCGTAGGTCGCCACTTCCATTACGTGCTCATAGCCAATGTACACAGGTACTAACGTCACTGGACGGTTCATGCCGCGCAGCATAGCCTGAATAGTCATCGCCAACATGCCGGTTTTAGCTTGTAGCAGGCGACCTGTACGAGAGCGACCACCTTCACTGAAATACTCGACCGAGTAACCTTTGGCGAACAATTCCGCCAGATATTCACGGAAAATAGTCGAGTACAGCTTGTTGCCTTTGAAGCTACGACGAATAAAGAACGCACCACCATGACGGAAAATAGGACCGGCAGGGAAGAAGTTCAGATTGATACCCGCAGCGATATGCGGCGGCACCATGCCTTCGTGGTAAAGCACGTAAGAAAGCAGTAAGTAATCCATGTGACTACGATGACAAGGCACATAAACAATCTCGTGACCATCTTGAGCCAGCTTACGAACGGTTGAAGCGTTGCTGATATGCAGGCCTTGGTACAACTTATTCCACAACCAACCAAGAATCTTCTCACCGCGTTTGATTAGCGAGTAAGAGAAGTTCGCAGCAATCTCGTCCATGATGTCTTGAGCTTCTTTACTCGCTTTCTCGATCGAGATGTTCTTTACTTGTGCTTCATCTTCAATCGCTTTCTTGATCGCTTCAGATTTTAGTAGGCGGTCAAACAGAGCTTGGCGACTTGGCAGGTTAGGACCTGATGCTGCCAGTTTTTGGCGAGAAAAGTGAATACGTGCCACGCGCGCCAGTTTGTGTGCGATGGTGTTGTCGGTGCCGTGTGAGTTAGCCATGTAACGCAGAGAAACCACAGGACTAAAGCGAACCAAGCAGTCACGACCTGCCAGTAATACCGCTTTTGATTTCTCTAAGCCGTTCATTGCTTGTAGGTAAGGTTTCTGGTTATTCTCTTTACCAGGCTTACGACCCCACAATACAGTAGCAGGGATAACTTGAACGTCGAGATCAGAGTCTTCAGCATGCAGTGAAAGCAGCTCAGAGAAGACTTCAATTGATGAGCTTGGTACATAATCATCGTCTTGCAGTAGAGTTTTGCGAGAAGAGATAAAAACGTAGCGTTGCAGTGATTTGCCATTGATTTCAAGCTTGCTCAACGGATCAGGTAACCCTAATTCAAGTGCATGTTTTTGCAATGTAAGAATGTCTACACTTGAGCGAAACGGTAAGGCGTATACAATCGGTTTGCTCAAATCAATGTTCAAATCCTCAACAGGGTTTGAAGGAATTGATGTGCCCTTTACCAATACGGATAAAGGTAGCTTCATTAATGAACGTGAAAAAGATTGTCCAGAAGACATATAGGTTCACTGCCTCAATAGTTATTTCAATGTGCTCAAGCGTATCTCTATTTCTATGATGAAAAGGATAAATCCTGTGAGTGAAATAGGGATAAGCCTAGGCGTAAATTTAATCGATGCAAGAATACCAGAAACTGGTCTAACCTTTTAATGGAAATAGTCATATTGCCGTTAAGTTTGTGGAAAATCATTCATCGACTGATTGAGTATAGGGTTAAAAATGACCAAAAAATCAAACACCGGATTCAAACGTATCGTGAAAGCGGCGGGCTTTTCATGGCAAGGCATCACGAGCTCGTTTAAAAACGAGGCGGCATTTCGACAAGAAGTATTCATGGCCGCAGTGCTTATTCCGTTGGCGTTTTACTTAGATGTAAGCCAAGTTGAGAGAATCTTGATGATTTCAGCCGTCGTGTTGGTGATGGTTGTCGAGTTGATCAATACCGCGATTGAAGCGGTCGTTGACCGAATCGGTAGTGAACATCATGAGCTTTCTGGGATGGCGAAAGATGTTGGCTCAGCTGCAGTTTTTATCTGTTTAGGATTAGCGGGTTACGTGTGGCTAGAGATCTTGTTTTTGTAAATCGCTAAAAATGAACTAAAAACAACCAATTGCTTTGCTTTTGTTCAGTTACTGGATATACTCACAGTCAACTGTATAAAAAGACAGGTGAATCATGAAGCCGTTAACGCCCCGCCAGCAACAAGTTTTTGACCTTATCAAAAGTAAGATCGAAGATTTCGGTATGCCACCGACACGTGCAGAAATCGCGCGTGAACTTGGCTTCCGTTCTGCTAATGCTGCAGAAGAACATTTAAAAGCTCTTGCTCGTAAAGAAGCGATTGAGATTATCCCGGGTGCGTCTCGTGGTATTCGTATTTTGCTTGAAGATGCAGCGAATGAAGAGCAAGGTTTACCACTAATCGGTCAGGTTGCCGCTGGTGAGCCTATTTTGGCTCAAGAGCATGTAGAAATGCATTATCAAGTTGATCCAGGCATGTTTAAACCACAAGCTGACTTCTTACTTCGTGTAAATGGCGAAAGTATGAAAGACATCGGTATTATGGACGGTGATCTATTAGCTGTTCATAAAACACAAGATGTCCGCGATGGTCAGGTTGTCGTGGCTCGTGTCGATGATGATGTAACGGTAAAACGCCTAGAACGTAAAGGTTCAACGGTGCTGTTACACGCTGAAAATGAAGAGTTTTCTCCAATCCATGTCGATCTAGAATCTCAACACTTGTCTATTGAAGGGCTGGCTGTTGGTATTATCCGCAACACTGACTGGATGTAATCAGTACAAACACCTTATTGATATTTATTCTCAATAACTTGTTATTGTAATTGATATTCATTATCATCTTCTTTGTCGAGATACAAGGAAGATGATGATGCCAAATCCAACCAAACCTCAAATGAAGCCGCTTATTCCTAAGCCGCGCTCTTCTGTTCAAAAGGCTCCTTTTGATCAAGGGTCTGCACATCAGGAATTCCAAGTTCCGACGGATCTCGTTCAACATCTTTGGTTTCGCAGCCGCGAAAGCCTTGCCGATGACGGCCTAGTCTATGACCCTATCGCAGCTCAAGCCTGCAAGCGCTGCCAATTAGCACCAGAATGTCTTACTGGTGAACTCGACCAACAACAACTTCTCTACGCAACATTGACTCAGCTTTGTTACTCTCAAGTTCAACAATTTCTATCTCATAACCCAGATGCTTGGATTATCAATGTTGGGGCAGGCCTCGATACTCGTTTCTACCGTTTAGATAATGGCCGCTGTCATTGGGTTGAATTGGATGTAACTGAAAATCTAGTTTGGCGCCAACGCCTGTTCCACAAGAATGAACGCTACCGTTTGGAGTGTGGTTCGGTTGACGATCTGACTTGGTTGGATGAGCTCAACATCCCAGAACAAGCCTCAGTGATGGTGGTGTGCGAACATGCTTTGCTTGATTGCAATGAACAACAAACCGCATATTTTATTCAGTCATTGAGTCGTTACTTTACTCATGCACACGCGTGTTTAGTGTTAGCTGGAGACAAAAGCTCTAGTGCTCTTGGGCAAAAGCTTGGTTCAGGAAAATATGCACATGGCTTATCTTCTCCAGTAGACAGTGTTCTTAATTGGCTGCCATGGGCGCAATGGGTAAAAGCGTTTTCTCCACTTGATCAACAATGCAATCGTTGGAAATTGTGGCAGCGATTACTGTGTAAGATCTCTCAGGTCAAAAAGCGCTTAACGCCACAGTTGGTGCTTGTTAAGTGGTAGTGCTAGCGACTTTGTTTGCAGGTAGCTGAATAGAAGTATCAAGATAAGTAAAACCCCACAACATAGTGAAAGCCCACCCACTAGGTTAAACTATCGCCTCTAATCAAAGAGGTGATCGTGAAGCTATTTAATCCCCAAACTATTTTTCAAACGCTATCTAATCAGGCGATGCACAAAAAAGTGCTATTGCTCGCGATCCCGATGGTTCTCTCTAATATTACGGTTCCACTGTTGGGCTTAGTCGATGCTGCGGTTATCGGTCACCTAGAGCATTCTTGGTATTTAGGTGGTGTGGCCTTAGGCGGCACCATGATCAGTGTGACCTTTTGGTTGCTTGGTTTCCTGCGTATGTCGACGACTGGATTGGCCGCGCAATCTTATGGTGCGAATGATGGTAAGCAGCTTGGTTTAGTCTTTGTGCAAGGCGTGACTATGGCCTTAGGGTTTGCTGGTGTCTTTTTGCTTTTACACAGCTTTGTTGCGGATGCGGTTTTCTCATTGAGCAGTGCCAGCGAACAAGTCAAACATTATGGCCTGCAGTACTTCTCTATCCGTGCCTGGAGTGCGCCTGCTGCGCTAACTAACTTTGTAATTTTAGGTTGGTTGCTCGGAACCCAAAATGCTAAAGCGCCAATGTGGATGGTGATTATCACTAATATCACCAACATTGTTTTAGATATCGTATTTGTGATTGGCCTCGGCTGGCAAGTTGAAGGTGCGGCATTGGCATCG
>NZ_JACJFF010000141.1:0-12749 GCF_014164465.1 Vibrio sp. SG41-7
TGGTTTTAGTCGCGCCAAAAATATTAATTTTTCAATTCATTATGATGACCCAACGAGTTCTGAAAGTTATTTTAACGAGCAACCTGTTGTAGTGGAGTTTAAAGATGCCCTTGGCCACTGGAACGTAAAATCATCTTACTAATTTGACGGAAGTCACCCTGCACTTCTGGCTTACCTTTCTTCTGCATTTGTGAGTAAAACAGATCTAACGTAAGTGCAACGACAAGGTTTTGGATCTCTGATGGGTAACCCGCAAGTTCAACAACTGTAAAGCCATCCACTAACTCGTAAAGGCTAGTCATTTTTTCCGGCTCTGACTCAAATATCTTGAATCGAGCGAGCTTAGAGAGCGCTGCATAAAGTGAATCTTCTTCGACTTTCTCTTGCTCTAGGAATAATGCCCATACATCGTCAATCGTTGGTGCAGGTTTGCACCACGTTGAAGGATCTTCAGGGTGGATACCTGCAGCAGCATAAGACTCCAAAATTAGGTTCTCTAAACGAAGCTGCTGCTTTTTACCCAGCCCGTATGCACGTGCCATAGTTTCCGAGAATCCTGCCGCTGTATGAATAGGTAACATTGGCGTGTCCCCATACAAGCTTAGTGGGTTATATGGAAGCTTAAACAGTTTGTACTTTTTGGCGTTAGTGGCACCTAAAAACTTATCGTCGATATAATCAGATTTGTAGTCAAAAATGAGTATTCCAATTGGCGCGCCATTCACATTATCTGCTTGGTTGCGATAAAGCTGAGTGATTACCGACTTGGTAAACTGAGTTTTACCCGTACCCATGGTGCCAATAATACCGGTATTCGTATTCATGAATTTTGTAGTATTGGTTGGCTCCCAGTTCAATGGTGCTTGTGTTAGAGCATTATGACCAAACATTACGTTTAAGTTGCTTTTAGATTCAACCTTCAACGGTTCAACGACTGGCGCCACTTGCTCTTCAACAACAGACGGCTCAGACTGCATTAATTCTGTAGTTTCAGCTGCATCAGACTCTACTAATGAAGGCTTTGGCTTTGCTTCAACCATCAGCGGCTCTACAAATGGCGCGACTTGCTCTTCACCAACAGAGGGTTCAGGCCGCACTAATTCTGTAGTTTCAACCTCATCAGATTCTACTAGTGAGGAAAGAGGCTTAGCTGCAACCTTTACCTGTTCAACAACTAGCGCGACTTGCTCTTCTACAGCGGGCTGCATTGAATCTGTAGTTTCCACCACTACAGGCTGTGATTCAGCTTCAGCGAGTTTTTCTAACCGAGTTTCACCGTTCAGCACATACTCACTTGGCACGTGGCAAAGTTGCACTACATCTAATTCGTTCAATACTTCTTGCAGCGGAGTTTCGACCAAGCCAGGAAGCAGCCCCATAGGTAGCTCGACTTTTAACACCCCTTCCATCATTTGGTAGTCAGGTTGTAAACAGCCAGCCCCTTCAAGGTGGCTAACCACAAAGCCTTCTGGGTAATCTGCAATTTGACCAAGTGAGTAGTCACCTCTTAGCCACTCTTCTTTGTTTGCCAGCAAAGTGTTGAAGTAATCATCAGCAAATACTTTGTATAGGCGATACTTATCAACTTGCATCAACACTTGGCGCATGAACAAACCACGGTATAACTTGCTCGCTAGATCTTCGTTGCCAAGTAAGTCTTGGCTTAAGTAACGCAATAGCTCTTTTGATTGTTTAACGGCTTTATTGTAATTCGGCACCGAACCCGTTTTCACTTCGACAGGTAGCAGGTACATGTCTTGGTCTTTGAAACCAACCAGCAATACATCGTCAGAAATTTCGCCTTTCTTGTAACCTTGAACGTTGCGGGAGAATTCGCTGTCAGACATCTTCAGGCCAATATTACCCGATACACGAATCATCTCGGCAACAGATAACGGCACCCATGTAATGTCTGAATCATGCACTAGGCTAGTCACAAACTTGTAGGCACCAATCACGCCTTTGCGCTCTTTATTGATGGTTGGCGCACAGGTCATCATTTTCAACAGCCAATCACCGTTGAACGCGTTGAACTCATTAATTTGGCCACCATCACCTTGCTTGATGATTTTCTCAAACAAACCGCGCTGCGCAGTAACGGTAATTGCATCGTAGCTAGATGAGCTGGTGTACTGATCTGAATAGTGAATCAATACTACATCTTCATTACTGTGGAAGAAGTCCAACGTCACTTTAGGCTCAATAATGGTCGTCCAGATAGAGCTATCGTATGAGCGTTCCAGTAAACCTTTAAAGTCCTCACTGACCGCTAAGGCAACTGCATTTGCACCATGATATTGAGTATTCGGTTTGAGTGCTGGCTTCAATAGAGCGCCAACATACTTCGCCATCATTAAGTGTGGGTGATCTTGGTAGTCCGTACCTTTCAATCCAAAGCCCGTAAAGTACGAACCTGATTTACTTTCAGAAGCATCACCCGTTAGTAGACCATCACATGCAATGCCTGATGCCATGTCTTCTATCGCAATATCTGAACAATCAACCTTGTCGTTATTACGGAAGAAAGAGAGGTGCGCGTATGACTGGCCATCTTTCTCAGCCTGAGCATTTGTGAACTTACTGTACGTTAGACGAGTACGAAGAATATCGATAATAGTATCGGCAACCTCACGCACTTTACCCTTGTTAAGCTCTAACCACTCTTTTAGTTCATCGTAATTGGCAGTTTCTGCGAATCGGTCAAATGCATTGAACGCTAGCTTATCGTCATACAGGTTAATATGAATCGATGCTGACTGCTCTTGATTGCTACGGATGTAATCCACCAGCCCCATAAACAACTCTTCAGCACTGTCTTGGTTCACCGCATTAACGATAATGCTCTTCTCTGAGCCAGTGAACAGTTGACTGAATGCCGTTTGGAACTCATCGATTTTCTCTTTTACCAGCTTACGAACGAAGGTAAGAGAACTTTTCTCTTGAGGGACGCTCTTGATCCAAAACGCGTTCTCTTTCACCTGCTGGTTGTAGGAAAACTCATGTTTAAGATGGTAAACATATGGCAGCAAACCTTTTGGCGACAAGCGTTCAAAGGTGACATCAGGAAGCTGAGCAAAGCTCTTATCATCACGAATCGCATCTCTTAAATTGAGGTAATAAGCCAAAATCAGCGGATGGAAAGGCGAGTAGTATTCTTCGTCTTCAGATTGCACCAAACCGATTTTCAACGCTGATTTCTGTTCTTTTGCCAGCATGCTACCCGTTGGGATTGCTTCAAAATACGCTAAGCAAGCATCAACTGTATTTTGGACGAGTGTTGTAAACTCATCGCCCCAAGACGCCAATGATGGCGTACTACGGCGTTGTTCTAGGTAATCAAAAAGTTCAACGTAAGAACCATGAATAGCATCATCAATCGCTTGCAGGTCATCGAGCTTGATCGCACCTGAATCCGCAATGGACACTACTTTGTTGTTGATGAACTCTTCTTCCCAACGCAGCAGTTTTAAGCGAACACCTGGAACAACAAACTCACTGTTATCAATGCCGACTTTGCCTTTTTGAGAATAAAACTCACCGTTATATTCATCTTTGAAAAGCTTGTGATAACGACCTCTATTAAGCAGTAAAGGTAAACTCAATGAATCAGTCGCTACAGCACCCTCAACATTAAATTTGAGCTGGTTATCACCTGATTTAACGGCAAAATCTATTTCATCAGCTTCATTAGCTAACGCTTCAAAATCCACGAAGGCGTAATCTGCAGCATCGACAACCTGCTTGGCATCAAGCAGTGAATATGCGCTGCCTTCGTTGGCTCTGATTTGCAGTTTGTTCTCTTCCATGTTCAAGGTTAAGCGCTGCTTCGCTGGTGCAGGCTCTACCAAGAAGATATTTTTGAATGGCTCAATATAGAACTCGCCTTTACGGACAACTAAACAACGGAAGTTATAAACCTCAGATTTGTTCTCACGCTTTAGAGCCAAGTTAAAAAACAGTGGCTCATGCTTGTACGTACCTTTCAAGCTAGCTCGTGTCGTTTTCCGACCATTCAGTGTGGTAATCACTTCTTCATTATTAAGCGCTTTTGCTGGCTGAATTTTGAACTGACTTTTATCGATATTACTCGCACCTTGGAAGATCAGCTTCAGTTCAAACTCATTTACACCTTCATCTAACTCGATGATTAAGTGGCGATCACGCATGCCTGCTTTGGTCTCTGCACGGTTACGAGCTGTAACGGTCATACCGTCGCTAGCAAGCTCCTCTTCAAGAACAAGCTGCTGCTGAGCATTGCGCTTTTTCTCTTGTAAGAATGCTTCGAACTCAACGTCTTTCCATGCATCCGTTTCTGAGAAGTTCTCTTTAATAAATTTCTCGCCGAATGATTTCAAGCGGTCTTGAAGCTGACCACCAAAGTGTTCAACTTCAAAAGAAAGCTCTTCGTAAAGTGCACGGTTATCTTCTAGGCGTTTTTTTATTTGCTTGGGATTGCCACTCATTTCAGCTACGAGCGGATCTTCAAACATGCGCAACTCATTGAAGCGCAAGTCACCGTCTTCAACGGCTTTGTATAGAGACTCAAAACCAAACATGGTTGCGCCATCTTCTAAAATGGCATCGAATTGATCATCAAGCAGACAGTTCGACACATCGCGCCCTTTGTCTTGCTGATCGATTAACCCTTTCATTGCCGCTTTGATCTTTGATGCGCTCCAAACTTGTCCCACTTGAGCCAAGTCTTCTGCAGAATTTATCAAGGTATCAAGCAAGCTGTTGTGGATCACAACTAGCGCGCAACCTTTTAAGTAGCCAGATTGGCTCGCCACTTCGTCACGTAGATGAGAGATGTAGTTTTCAGTGAAGCCTTCAAACTCTGCTGGGTTTTCGCTATGAATCACGGGTACGATTTTGCAGCCTGACAGTTCAATGAATGGCAACTTGATATCGTTAGTCGCATCAATGCTGTTTTCAGAATGATCCGTCATCGCCTGATACAAACGCATGCTATTTTCATTATCTGGCGACTTAAACTGATAACGGAAACCTGCCTTGATGTGTGTTTCAGCATCCGCTAAAAACTGCTCTACTAGAAAGGTCTCAAATTGTTTTACGGACATAAACTGCGTCTCCACTATCACTCATGCGCTCTACGTTACCAATGCGCTCATAGAATTTAATTAGTTCTTGTTCTGTTTGTTTATCAACGAAAATGCCACGTTGCTCAAAGGCTGTGATTAGTTCGTGGAAACGGAGTTTGTCCTTTTCTCCAACAACTAGGTTGGTCAATAAGATGATGTAGTCTTGGTTAAGTACTAATACTCGACCACTGCGACCTCGGCTTTGAATAAAGTGAGATGCTAGGTACTTCTCGATTTCAGTTACATACTCTTTATTGATTTTAAGTCTGTCACCCACATCAAACTGTGCTATGGCTAGTTTCATAATATTTGCTAGCCAATCAATCGCTAAATCTGAATCTTCGAGTGTCGTCTTTAATTTACGTTTAGCCTTAAATGCATTAGCAAAGTTTTTCAACCTCTCTGTAAGATGCTCGAACTCAGATTCGTGAATATTTTTAGATAACTCCCACAATGGTATCTCTGTATTCTTATTAGGCTGTAATAAAACAAGCATACTTAACATAGGAAAGAGCTTTGATGCTGAGTCACTAAATAATCGAAAGCCATGCTTCTTTATATGAGTACGCTCACTACTTGCTCTTTCGTGGTCCATAATAAAGTACAATGGCTTAGCTGTTGGCTCTTCACCCGAGTACCAATCTTGTAATGACAAGCTTAATTGAGCTGTATAAGTAAATGCATAGAATGACAAAAATGATTCAAGCTCATTAAGCATGTACTGCGGACGACTAGACAAAAAAGCCAAGTCAGCTCTAAATACTTTAGAGAGAAAAGGTAAATATGGCTTAATATTTGAAGATACAGAATCCACGTCATCCATACTGGTTCGAAACACAGACAACATTTCGCTCTCTAAGAAATTCAACTTAGCATCAATATTACCTATACGCATATCTCCCAACAAAGTAGAAAACATTGCTACCATACGAGGATCTGTAGCCTTATTTTGATTGTCTTGGGTGTAAAACAATAAAAATTCTGGGCTTACTGAAAAAATATGTTTTTCATTGAAATACATTTCTTCCAATATATCCCAAAAATCTTCTTCTCCAAGCTTGCTGATGAATTGAGACTTGCAATCTAAGGTAAATTGTTCGTAGTCATAACTTCTAACTTCCTTCCGTAGAATGGTTTTCAAAATGGAACCAACAACCACATTATTGACAGCTTTATCATCAGTAAATTTATTATTTTTATTCGTAACCAATGGAAAATAACTTTTAAGTGAACTATTGCTCCCTGATACTGAGTCTTTATTTTGAGGAAGATTAGGGTTAAGAACTTCTTTGAATTTATCTTGATTCATATTACATACCACTCACTTCGAAGTATTCATTATCTTCATTCACGACCTTGTAGCGTTTGTCGTTTTTCAAAATAAACAGAGTATTCTTTTCGTTCGCTACCGTGATGATTTGCTCAATCACTTCATCCAAGAGAAGTACGGCATTTTTGTCATGCTTATTCGGACGGTACCCTTGGTTTATTTTTTCCAATAATTCCAACAAGTTAATACTTATCGGCATTGGCAGAAGTGAATGATCATCGACTCGAATATGAGCGTTAAATGAGCCTATCTTGCTCACCGCTTGTGTTTTAATCGATGAAAAATCAGGTTTCACCTCGAGTTCAGCCGCTGTTTGAAAGCCGTTGTATTCAGAGACAAAGAATTGGTCTTTATCAAATGACGGAGAATTGCGGTTACAATAGCGGTGCACAGCTGCAATGAGAGTGTCTTTGTAGAACTTATTAAGCTCTCTCTTTTGCATAGCTGACCCATCAAACTCACGATGAAGCAGCCAGGTGTTTGCGTATTGATCAACCAAAGTGTTGTTAAAGTCTGCTTTCAGCTCATTTATGTAATCATTCGCAAATTGCTCTTCGTCCTTCAACAGATAAACCATCCGCAAGTATGAAGCAGCATTGAGTACATCAAATACACCTTGTACTTTCACCTGATCTTTAAATTGTGTAAAGCCTTCATCTTCAATCCCCAGACCAAACTCAAGAACGAATTCGTCAATTTTACGAGTGTGGATATTGCTTGGGTCAAAGCTTTGAATATGTTCTAAAAGCTCGTTATCTGAGCCAGAGAATAGATTATCAAACAGGTAGTCATCGCCCGCTAAGATCTGGTACACAAAGTCCAGTAGCGCTCGTGCTGTTAGGAATTGATCTTTGATTAAGCGAACTTTCAGCAGCAAAGAAATAATATTCTTTTGCACAGATTCTAGCCCCAGCAACGCATAGTTCGCCGTGAGCTTGCTGTGACCTAGCTTTTGAACTTCACTATCATAAAGTGCGTAAAACGGGTTATCTAGCGTTGGCTCAGTTAAACGAGCCAGAAACTTGGCTGCAAAGTCAGAAGTGCTAACTTCATGACCCAGCGTAAATTTCGGGTATTGCTCGAAATCTAAGAAAATGTGGTTCGTTGGAATATCGTCCGTTTTGTTTTCCAAGAACGCTTTTATCGAAGCTTTAATATCGTCATGTTCCGCAGCACCTTCCTCGGCATAGTTGCCTAACATTCCGATATTAATGCCAACAACAAGTGGCTTCTCATTTCCTTTGAACAGTGAGAATCGCTCATCCAACGCATTAATTGCGGTTTGATTTGGATTAAAGCTGTGTGTCGCATCAAGATGAAACTCATGTGTCGCTTTGTGCTTCTGGCTGTATTGAGTCAGGATCTCAGACTTACCGTCACCACTACTACCACACAAGAAAATGATGTCATTTTTCTTTGAGGACAATAGCGACTTTTTAAAGTCGACCTCGATGTCGGTAGTGATATACACATGACTCTTATATTTAGCCAGATGATCTTGTGTCTGATCTCTTTCAGTACTCACCGCATAAGGTGAAGATTTAGATAAGATGCTGAGGGCTTGAAGTAAATTCAAACTAGTGACTCCTTTCGACTAAACTTTGGGTTTTTATTCATATTACTGAACGCTATGTACTCAATAATTTCGATTGATGGAAATTAACTGACACCCTGATGTTTTACGTCGCATTTTCAAACAAAGGTACTCGATACATAGGTGACATAAGCCAAATGCAACGAAAGCCAACCAACAAAAAGTCATCGAGATCAGAATTCTACATAACAGGTTTAAATGAGTTCTACTTTTTAACATGAAGCGAAATGTTCGGCAGTAATATTGGTCACAGATGGTCACAATTGTGACCATCTGTGACCAACAATATAAGATTCACCCGTTGTCTAGTGCATAATTTGGAATACTTAGCCAAACTTGAACCTTAGCTTTTGGATAGATTAAAACTGGAAATACCGTCGTAATACACGCCGATTTACTAAACACCAATCGAGTAGGAGGAGGTCTCACGGCCTCCGTCCTCTCACACCACCGTACAAGCGTGGGTCGCATACGGCGGTTCCGAATATACTTTTAGTAACTCGTACCCTTCTCGCAATGAGTACAAACCCAACTCCTCGAACCATTTTATTGGCATAGCGTGATTCACTTGCGGCGTTAAGACTAAGCGCCACCAACCTTTATCTGACATCGCTAGCTTCCAAGCATTGCGCTCTGTTACACCTTGTTGCTGTAACCATGTCGCTATGCCATATCTGCGTTTGCGTTGTTTCAGTCGATAGCATCTTAATCTTCGTCGTATCCATTCGTCTAAGCGCTCCATTGCACTCTTTCTCATGGCGAGTTTAAAGTAGTATTGCCAACCTCGTAAGTATTGAGTCAACTCTGTGATTACCCTTTAACTCTCTTCCTCGGTTACGCTTCGTTATCTGCCGCACTCGCTTCTTCATTTGAGCTTGCGCTGACTTCGATATATGGATGCTTCCATCTATCCCGAAGTTATGGCTTAGGTAAGTACGCTCTGTCACTCTTGTCGCTGCGCTTTTCTCTCGGTTTACCGTGAGTTTCAGCTTCAACTCCAAGAACTCCGTTATCGACTCTTTGACTCGATGAGCAGCTTCCTCACTACTCACGTAGATTTGACGGTGAGTAGCCCGTGGGAACCTCCCCCACAGGCTCTCTCAGAACCGTACGTGAACCTCTCAGCTCATACGGCTCCCATCATCCAACCGATGGTCTGACACCTAACTTCCAGTGCGGAAACAGGTAGGGATATTTCAAAGCTATCTCCCCAAGTCTGTGTTCCGCTCGTCGTCGGTGTTTCTTTAACTTTTTGTACTTCCTCATCGCCCACAAACTGAGTTTGCGGTTGATATGCCGTAGTGTCGGGTACATGGCTGATTTGTAAAAACGACCATAGTAATTTATCCACCCCTGTATTTGTGCTCTGAACATTCTGGCCAGATCAAGAAGCTCTTTATCACTGCGTAATTGCAGCTTCCAACTTCTTATTTCTTGTCTGATCGATTTGCCTGCTTTAGCACTCATAGCTGGACTGAAATTAATAAAGTGACGCCCCGTTTTAGTTTTCGACCTTCTCGGGCGAAATGTATATCCGAGAAAATCAAAACTTATGACTGGGTGTTCCTCTCTTCTATCACCATCTTTACAGTAAACAATTTTCGTCTTATCAGGATGCATCTCCAAACCACATTCCTGTAACCGCGCCGCTAAAGCCCTTTTCAGAGCCTTAGCTTCTGCTTCGTTCCGACAGTGCGCTATTGCATCGTCAGCATAGCGGCAGAATGGAAACTTCGAGAAGTTCCTTTCCATCCACTTATCAAAAGCATAATGCAGAAACAGATTACTCAGTACTGGACTGATCACTCCACCCTGAGGCACACCCCGACTTCGCGTGATTACCGTTCCATCTTCCTGCTGTATCGGAGCTGTCAACCAACGTTCGATATACAGAATTAGCCACGGATTATTGGTGTGCTTTCGGACAGCTTTCATTAGGAGCTTATGATCGATGTTATCGAACAGCCCTTTGATATCAAATTCCAGCACCCAGTTATAACGCCAACACCGTTTACGAGTCACCGCTAACGCTTGATGTGCAGACTTGTTGGGTCTATAGCCATAGGAGTCCTGATGAAACCATGGCTCAACCAGTGGCTCAAAATGCAGCTTCACTAACATTTGAGCAACCCTATCTGATACCGTGGGTATGCCCAGCTTCCTTTCGCCTCCCGTTTTCTTCGGTATGGCTACCGTTTTAACCGGTGGAGGAAAGTAACAGCCAGACGACATTCGGTTCCAGAGTTTGTAAAGGTTGCCCTTCAAGTTTGACTCAAATTGCTCTATTGTCTCGCCATCGACGCCATAAGCGCCTTTGTTGGCTTTAACTAATTGCCACGCACGAACAACATCGTACTTGGGAATTACAAATGGTTTTGTTGCTTCCAAAAACTCCTCCCACTGGTCGCTCTAGGCTACCACAGCGGTTGATCCTCAAATTCAACAGGATGATTACTCCCCTTCGCTCCAGTACCATTACAGCCCCTTCATCGCTACTACGGGAATATCCGCCCCTGTGCTCTGCATTGGTACTCAGACTCTTACGGGGTCTCCGCTTGAGTGGCTCCCTTTGCATCAGAGCGACAGGTTCCCACGTTCCGCACAAAAGCCTGTATTAAGTTCATGCCTTCTTCACGCCGGATGCCACCTGGACAGTAAACAGGTTTCCTCCAGATTTATCCCGGGCTAACGACTCCCTCCCGGTTTTGACACCATTCCTACGCTTTCGACGCGTCATCGAAGGTTCACTTTCGTTCATCTCCTTAATACTCACCTGACAGGATCATGTCCCGCCTTTTCCTTAACGCTCACGACCATGGCTCTTTACCATAGCCGCTTAAGGTGGTTTGAAGCCTCCTCCTGTAAGGCGACTTCGAGGGGCCTACCCTCATCTTCTGCGCAGTTGCGCATCGACTCTGCTTACGCAGTAGTCTGTGCTCGTGGCACACAATCATCTGCATATCGACAGAATTTATGCCCTCTACGCTCTAACTCTTTGTCCAGTTCATCTAATACGATATTGGATAGCAGTGGAGATAATGGTCCACCTTGTGGTGTCCCTCGTTGTCTCTGTTCAACTAGCCCGTTTCGCATTATGCCTGCCTGTAGATATGACCTAATTAGCTTCAATACTCGTTTGTCATTGATATCCTGTGACAGTCTGTGCATCAGTCTATCGTGATTCACGGTATCAAAGTATTTCGCTAAGTCGATATCTACCACATAACCTCGCCCCTCTCGGATGTAGCGACTGGCTGCCGCTAACGCATGATGCGCACTGCGGTTGGGTCTAAATCCGTAACTGCTATTGGAGAACATGGGTTCATAGATATCTGACAGTACTGAGGTAATTGCCTGTTGGACAACTCTATCCAGCACTGTTGGGATACCTAATTGCCTTACACCACCACTAGGTTTGGGGATTTCTACACCAAGGACTGGCTGAGGTTGGTAGCTTCCATCCAGAAGACTCTGGCGTAGCTCTTGCCCGTTTGAAGCTTGTCGAAGTTTAAGGATGGTTGCATCAATGTCGAGTTTATCGACTCCTGCACATCCCTTGTTCTTCTTCACTCTTCTTAGAGCTTATTCAAGTTGGTTGAGGAACAGATTTGTTCCATCAACGCAGTTGAGGTCACCAAGACTCGTCCTCCTGTCTACGCCGACCATGCTTGTCATTCTTCGTCTCCATGAGCTTTACTTGCGGTATCGCCCATTGGGACGTAGAGATGATTTTCATCTTGCTATGACTCCACATGATTGAGTGTCTAGTGACTGCTTCTTGATATATTCAGTTCAGGCCTTCCCTTGGGTTGTACTTCCTCAATGTACTATGCCTTCTGCTGACTTCTTATTGTCCATCACACAACATCGCTGCTGCATTAGTCTCTATCGAGACAGACCATAAGATCTCCCGAGGTAAGACGTTGCTCTTTCCCTTGGCCGTGCCTGATTTATCACTACACACTTCCCGTCGAGGCATCGGGCTATTCTATCTATCGCTAGGTTGCCCAAGTTGTAGTGACCTACTATCAGCTTTCTGTTCGTCACAACCAAGTTTTGCCATTTGCTTCCTTCAGATTTCCCTCACGGTGAACACCCTTGCATAGGCTAACGGTTCTCGCTCGACTGAGCCCGTAGAGGACTTTCACCTCCTAGAACAACGCCATGCTCGGCGCACGATACAAGAAAGCCAAGCTAAATGCTTGGCTTTCTTGTCAAATTTGGTGGATCCGGGCGAACTCGAATCGCCGACCCCTACCATGTCAACATAGAAACTGCGTGAATGCGTGCTTGTTCTTACCTGCCTCCCATAATTCTGCCAAAACCTCTTTAGATTCATTTTTAACCAAAACACCTGATGTTTGTGGGCTCCACTGTTGGTCTGGCATCGCTGAGTTAAGAAGTAACATAGGCAACAAACCCTCTTCGCAAGAGTGTCGAATATCTTCTAGTTCAAATTGAATATAGGCTGTCTGCTTTTCTGGATTTTTCCAACCAGAATCCAAGTAACTTTCTTTTGTCACCTTACCTCTTGCGATAATTCCTCTAGGCTCAACACCTAAGCGGATTAAGGTGAGCTTACGAGAAGATAGTGTACGTAGGTATGAAGAAGCGGCTCTGGCCAAAAGCCAGAGCCTGTTTTGATTAGATATTGGACTGATAATTCCAGGGCAAGAACTGTTGTGGATTAGCCTTAACTTCACTTTCCATTCGCTGTATCGTA
>NZ_JACJFF010000142.1:0-12527 GCF_014164465.1 Vibrio sp. SG41-7
TTCATACCAACGACCAACAAGCCATTGCGGTCGATGATATTGAACGAACGCGCCGCCAGCTTAAGCGACGCCTATCTAAGATGCCTTATGAGCTTCAATTGAATCTCAATGTTGCGAGTTAAGTTTTCCATAGCAAACGAGGACACTCCTCATCCGAGAAGATAAACTCAGATTAAGAGTGAGATTGAACCTTTTTAGAAGCCGACGCCTTTGCCGTCGGCTTTTCTCTTGTTACCCACCAGCAAGCGAGTGAACCAACGGTTACCATACAAACGCCCTGCCAAAATGTCATGGTCAACGACAAGCCTAAAATCAACGAAGAGAGTACGGTTGCGAAGATTGGCGTAAAATACGACATGGTCGCAAGAAATACCATATTGCCACCCAGAATTGCCGTATTCCAAAGCGCATAGCCTGCGCCCATACAAGTGCCAGCTAACGCTAAATCAATCGCCGCACTCGTTGTCATCACCATGCCTGTTTCATCACTCAATGCGTATTTGATCCACAGAGTGATCGCCGTAGCGATAAAGAAAAGCACAATCGCATTCTGCCCTTTAGCAACGCGCTGTGTGTAGTTGCAGTAAACAGCCCAAATAATCGCACCAAAAAACGCCATAGAATAGGTCTTAGGATTAGTCGCAATGTTGGCAGCAATTTGATCAACAGATAGACCTTGGTCACCACTGATGCTCCAAGCCACACCGAAGAATGCCAAAAAGATACTTGGATAAACCAACCAGTTAATCTTCTTGTCGCTCAGCAACACCGCAAACAACACCGTCAGTGCCGGCCATAGATAGTTGATTACTGCCATCTCTATCGCTTGATGTCGGCTGTTCGCCATTCCCAAAGCCAGAGCCAGGAAAATCTCATAACAAACGAACAAGGCGCCGCCAATCAGCAAGTAAGACTTAGAGAAGCGTGACAACTTTGGTAAACCCATAACACAGACCAACAACAGTGCACTCACCGTGTAAAGGCTGGCAGCACCACCAATTGGACCTAGCTGTTCTGAGACGCTACGAGACAGAGCAATCAAGCAGCTCCATAGTAAAATGGCGATAATACCGTAGCAGCTATAACGATGAGATTTCAGCACGCCTTTTCCTTTATCTATTTTTGATGGTCACTCTATGGTTAAACCAAGTTCAAAATAATTGGCCGAGTACATTTTCGTACTCGGCCATCAACACTTTGTTTACAAAGCATCTATCAATTAACTAAGCCAACAGTAGAGCTTGTAAGTCAGCCAAAGACTTCACTTGATAGTGAGGATTGATGCCAGCTGGTGTTGTCTTTTCTTGACTGTTTAACCAGCAAGTTTCAATGCCAAAATCGAGTCCGCCTAGAATATCTGAATGTGGGTTATCCCCGACCATCAATATTCTTTGTTTCGATGGCAATCCAACCAGCTTATGCGCATATTCAAAAATCTCGGCATCCGGTTTGGCTACCCCAACCTCTTCAGAAATAATCACGTGCTCAAAGTAATCCGTCATCCCTGTACGCTCTAAACGGATAGACTGAAGCTCTGTAAAACCGTTAGTAATGATGCCCATGTTCACTTTGCCTTTTAAAGACTCCATCAACTCTTGCGCACCCGGTAACAAAGAACAGATATCCGCCATCGCCGTTAAAAATGCACTGTTTAAAGCAGCGGTTGTTGTTTCAAGCTTTTCAGCCCAACTTTCGAAGCGCGTATGTTTCAGTTGGTCTGCGGTAATGCGACCATCTTGGTAATCGACCCAAAGTGGTAAGTTAACCTTTTGATAAGCTGAATAATCTTGCTCGCTGAAATCCACACCAAAGCGAGAAAACATCAGCTTCATTCCTTGATAAGCATCAAAATGGAACAAAGTTTCATCTGCATCAAAGAATATCCAATCGTACTTCATTTTATTTCCTATTATTCGCGCTGTTGAGCAGTGCATGCACTGTTTTTGTCGTTGTTTTTATCGTTGCCTCAAGGGCGGAGCATCACTTTACCCTCAATTTTGTGAGCCTGTATATAAATCTAATAATTTATAGAAAACAAGCCACAAGTCATGATGTATCGCAAATTTTGCCACATATTAAACCAATACCATACAAGAAATACACTTAGGTACCGGGAGGTACTATGAAGCACTTTTTACCGTCATCTGTCATGCTCACCCCTTTTCTTGTCAAATACTATGACGAGGAGCCAGAAGACACGCTTGATTCTGAAGAGTCACAAGAACCTCAAATTGAATGCAGTGACGACTCAGATAAAAAGTCGACACAAGACTAACTAGAGCAGCTTTCAATGAAAAACCTTACTTTTCATTGTTATAGAGCACCATTCTGCCCTTAGTTGAATCAATTTATCACTATCCATTACTGACAAAGAACACAGCCAAAATCCATGAAAACGATTGCTATATGAGCCCTATCACAACGACTAGCCACAAAGTGGTAGTTCGGAATCAAAGTTGTTCCAGATCAATGGTCAACCGCTTGAATGCCGACAACATGTAGGAAATTAAAAATCATAATTAACGGAGTTTTCCAATGTCTACTGCATTTTACATCCCTACAATCAACTTCATGGGTACTGGCTGTTTGAAAGATGCTGCTGATAGCATCCAATCTCAAGGATTCAAAAAAGGTCTGATCGTAACTGATAAGATCCTGAATCAAATTGGCGTAGTTAAGCAGGTACAAGATCTTCTTAGCCAGCGTGGCGTAGACGCAGTTATATTCGACGGTACTCAACCAAACCCAACCATCACTAACGTGAACGATGGCCTTGAATTGCTGACTGACAACAATTGTGATTTTGTTGTTTCTCTCGGTGGCGGTTCTCCACATGACTGTGCAAAAGGTATCGCTCTGGTTGCTTCTAACGGCGGCAAGATTGCTGATTACGAAGGCGTAGACCAATCTGAAAAGCCAATGATGCCACTGATTGCTATTAACACCACGGCTGGTACTGCATCTGAAATGACCCGCTTCTGCATCATTACTGATGAAGCTCGCCACATCAAGATGGCTATTGTGGATAAGCACACAACACCACTAATCTCAGTAAACGATCCTGAGTTGATGCTTGCTAAACCTGCATCATTAACGGCTGCAACAGGCATGGACGCGTTAACGCACGCAATCGAAGCTTATGTTTCTATCGCAGCAACGCCAATTACAGACGCTGTAGCAATTAAAGCAATCGAGCTTGTGCAAGCACACCTAAGAACAGCGGTAGCGCACGGCGAAGACATTGAAGCTCGTGAGCAAATGGCTTACGCACAGTTCATGGCGGGTATGGCTTTCAACAACGCTTCACTAGGTTACGTTCACGCAATGGCGCACCAACTAGGCGGTTTCTACGACCTTCCTCACGGTGTATGTAACGCTATCTTGCTTCCACACGTTCAACGCTACAACGCACAAGTTTGTCCTGAGCGTCTGCGTGATGTGGCAAAAGCAATGGGTGTGAATGTTGAAGGTATGACAGCAGAGCAAGGCGCAGAAGCAGCAATCAACGCGATTGTTCAACTTGCAAACGACGTGAACATCCCAACAGGTATCGCGCAACTTGGTGCGAAGCTAGAAGATATCCCAACGCTGTCTGACAATGCACTGAAAGATGCTTGTGGTTTCACTAACCCTAAACAAGCGACACACGAAGAGATTTCAGCAATCTTCGAAGCGGCAATGTAGTCTAAATACAAGTCACTTTTTATAGCTAACACAAACGGGCTCAACTCTGAGCCCGTTTTCTCTTTTCTGTCCGATGCCTTTCAAATCTTTTCCTTCTCCACTAGCCGCTAATCACTAATCACTAATCACTAATCACTAATCACGAAAAAGTCGCATTGTTGCAATCGCTTAGTTATAGTTAAACTATTGATATATAGAATGACAAACAGGTTCCATTGAGTCGTAAGAAAGCTAGCACCTCATTATTAACATCACTTCTTGCTTACTCCGCTCAAGCAGAGGCGCAAAATGAGTGCCACAGTCAGCCGTTAGAAGACGCCCCTGTCGAAAAAGCTTACCATTTCCTGAACAGTAAATTTTGCCAACCCGCTCTGTGGTTTGACAGTTTTTTTGTTGATGACCGCATTACCGAAGATGCCAGAGCTGGCACGTCCGTCCGTTGGTATAACGATTTTATTTACTCGGAAGGTGGCGAGGTCGACTACTCAACAAAACTCAAGGCGCGTCTGCATCTTCCTTTTGTGAGTAAACGCCTAAAGTTGATCTACGAGTCTGTCAGCGATGAAGAGTTCTTGGATTTTTTCCCGAATGATTCAGATGAATTGGACAGTGCGTTAGGCCTGCGTTACGACGCTTATGCCAAAGGTTATAGCAGCTTCAATATTAAGGCGACATTACGACCGCGTATTGAAGCTCGCTATCGTTTTACCTACCCTCTCACAACCGATGTGGTATTCAGACTTACCCAGCGGGTATATCAAGAAAAACAAGAAACTGGCGAGATCACTGACGTCGATTTTGATCTTTCTTTAAGTGATGATTTCTTGGCTCGATGGTCAAGCTTTGCAGGGTACAACGATGATCTCAAAGGTTGGAAGTATGGTACGGGATTAACCTTGTATCACTACCTTGCCCAAGACCAAGCACTTCAATATAGCGCTACAATTAATGCAACGGATGAGCCTCATAATCATTACGAATACGCTCAGGTTTCGGTTACCTACCGACAAAACGTATGGAAAGAGTGGCTGTTCTACGAACTCATCCCTCGTTATCAATGGGAACGAGAACCCCATGAGAAACATACGGAAGAAGCTAACATCACCCTTCGGCTTGAAGTCCTGTTCAATAATGTGTAGCTCAATAATGTTGAGTTCAACAACGTATAGCTCTACAGTATCTAGTTCAACAGTATCTAGTTCAACAGTATCTAGCTCAACAACGCCTAGTTAGTGTTTGAGAGATAAGCATTGAGAGATAAGAACAGAGGCACAAAAAAAGCACATCATACGATGTGCTTTTTCAGTTCAATCAAGGCGTAGACTGCAATCTTAACCTTTGTAATTTCTTACTCGCGCCGCTTCTGCTTCACGCTTGTCGACCACGGTTTTACCGATTGGCGCCAATGAGATAACCGCGAGCTTAAGGTGCTGAATCGCAAACGGAATACCGATAATAGTAATGAAACACGCTACTGCTGACATGATGTGACCAATCGCCAACCAGACACCCGCAAATAAGAACCAAATGATGTTACCAATCATACCAAGCGGGCTCGTACCAATGTCCATTTCATTGGTCAGCTCGTCACGCGAAATCGCTTCCTGACCAAATGGGAAGAATGAGAAGTTACCCATAACAAAACACGCTCTACCCCATGGAATACCAACGATGGTAAGGAATGCGAGCAATCCGAAGAACCACCAAGCTAGTCCCATAAATACGCCACCGAACAGAAACCAAATGATGTTTCCTATTGTTTTCATTCTGTATTCTCCAAATCTTGTAATACTGTTTATTTCATATGCCGAGTAAGGCAATACTTGTTCTAATAGGTTCATTATTGTTGAACCTTTATGAACCGTTTATGAATCACTTACATTTTATGTGATTGATACACGCCACGAAACGCCAAATCCGCATAGGGCTCATCGATTTTATTTGATACCATGCTCTTAGATTTTTAGTACCACAAAGCTAAACAGCTACAATAGCTACAACAACTAATTGAAGGCCGAATTTATGAACAACACTGAGCAACCTAAAAGGAAAATGAAAAACTGGGTGCCAATCGTCTTCTTCGGACTTCTCAGCACAGTCCCAGTGTTCATGTTCTTAGTCGACGTTTACATCAACCAGTATATGTAACAGAGCCGGACATCCTGGCTATATAAATGGATATAAGAACCCTTTCCTGTATCCATTTCAGTTCCAATTAGATCAGTTCTTCTTCAGTCAGCTCTTCTGTAATCAACTCAACTCTTCGTTAATCAAATCAGCTCTTCGCTAATAAAATCTAGAATGTCTATCAGCTCATGATCAGGCAAATTTAGTAAGTTATCCCCTACATACCATTCAATCTTACATTGGTTTGGCAACTCACTGATCGCTGGGTTTCCTATCCAAATCTTGTGTTTCTTCGCGATGTTATCTCTCACAATAATGCCGTCTTCATAGCTCACAGGTAAATATAGGTGAAGCATGTTGACCTGCGGTTGCTGCGGATTAACAGTGAACTGAGGATAATCTAATAAGATTTGGTAGATCTGTTTTGTTCGCTCAAACAGCGATGGCATCAACTCTAATCGCTCATCAAACTGCATTGCAGCTGAAACCACATAAGGCGTTCGGTGATAAACATTGCCGCCCTGACGCTTCATCCACGCAGATGCTTTCGCCACAAAGGCTTTATCACCCAGTAACAATGAACCACCGAGGCCGTTCAGCCCCTTATAAAGCGAAACATAGGCACTATCAAAACCCTTGGCAATTTCGCTGTATGGTTTTTGGTAATACGCGCCGCATTCCCACAAACGCGCACCATCCATATGAAGGTGAATTGATTGTTCTTTGCAGTACTGCTTTATCGCTTCAAGCTCTTCCCACTCAGGCAGCTGACCACCAATCTCTCGCATCGGTAGTTCATACAATGCCGCGGCAATCTCATCAGGCCACGCCTTTAAGTCATCAACATTCCAAGTGCGAAATACGTTGCCTACTGGAAGTACATTGAAGCGGTTTTGGAGCTGATACCCTTGGCGTTCATGACGCATAATGTGACTCGATTCATGCATCGCCACTACTGGGTTTCTTTTCTCTTGGCACGCAATTTCTAATGCTGTTGGTTGATTCATGGTGCCAGTAATCACAAATACAGCCGCTTCATAACCTAGCAGTTCCGCGACTTTGTTTTCGAAGCTCTCGATAAACTCACCATCGCCGTAGCTATCATGGCTCACATTGTGTGTCTCACACCATTCAGCCATCTGAGCGAATGTTTGTGCTGGAGTCGGTTCTAGGTGACCGGAAAGCAACAAATCACATTGTTGACGCAAGTCCATGCTCATAGTTTTTCCTTTATTCATTGTTGTTCTATGTAGGGTTATTGGATTATTTACGTTACCCGCCAACGGTGACATAAAATGCCCATATTCGCTTTTACTATTCGTGAATAATTAGTTTTACTCAGTCATCGGCGGCTTGTGCCGGAATACTCAAATTGACGGATGTTTTATATAATTAAGTACCTAAAAACACACGCATCTAAATAGATAAGTATGGGCTAATTCGTTGTTGTTCAACCATTCTTCTATTATTGTATATCTATAATTCCAATAAATATTATTCGTTAATGGACAAAGAGGGCTATATGTCGAAAAATCGAGTCTTGGTGCTATTCGCCCACCCTTCTCAGCATCGCTCTGAAGCTAACAAACCCTTATTTGAACAAGCCAAACGCATTATCGGGGTTACCTGTGTCGACCTCTATGCTGAGTACCCAACCTTCAAGATCAATATCGACCGTGAACAGAAACGCCTGTTGGACCATGACATCATCATTTTTCAGTTCCCACTATATTGGTACTCAACACCCGCGATTCTTAAAGAATGGCAAGACCTTGTTCTCGAATATGGCTTTGCTTATGGCACCGACGGTAATGAACTGCAAGGTAAAAGCTTGTTATGCAGTATCACCGCTGGTGGCAAGAAAGATGCTTATCAGACAGACGGTTATAACCACTTCACCATACGTGAACTGCTTCACCCAATCGAACAAACAGCATCTTTGTGCGGCATGAACTACTTGGCCCCATTGGCTTTATTTGGTTCACGTACTGCGTTGGAAGAAGGCCGAATTCAAGATCACGTAAACAGCTATAAAACACTTTTAGAGGCTTTTGTTGCGGGCGAAGTCGACCTTAAAAAGGCAAGCAAGGCTGAAAAGCTAAACCATTACGTTGATGAACTGATGAGCAGAGGTTAAATCATGACAGGATATTTTCTACAAGCATTTATCTATTTGCTTGCCGCAGTCATCGCGGTTCCTATCGCCAAAAGGCTTGGTCTCGGATCTGTGCTTGGTTACCTCATTGCAGGTGTTGTGATTGGCCCAATTATCGGTTTGGTTGGCGAAGAGACGACAACCATTCAACACTTTGCCGAATTCGGCGTAGTGATGATGCTGTTCTTAGTCGGGCTTGAACTTGAGCCTAAGATGCTTTGGGCAATGAGAAACCGTCTTATGGGACTGGGTGGCCTGCAAGTTGGCGGCACTACCGCGATTGTTATGGGTATTGCCCTATTCTTCGGGCAGCCTTGGACGATAGCACTCACCATCGGTTTGATCTTCGCACTGTCATCAACCGCGATTGTTCTACAAACATTCAATGAAAAAGGGTTGTCCAAAACTGAAGGGGGCAAGAACGCTTTCTCTGTGCTGCTTTTCCAAGATATTGCCGTCATCCCTATGTTGGCGTTCATTCCTCTATTAGCGTTGCCAGAATTAATTGAAGCTGCACAAAGCGCGGTCGCTTCAGCTTCTGATCACCATGAAGAGTTAAGTCTCGTTGCTGGCCTACCCGGTTGGGCTTATGGCCTTGTGATCACGGCATCTATTGCGATTGTTGTTGTCGGTGGGCACTTCTTGAGTCGTCCACTGTTCCGCTTTGTTGCAAGCTCAGGTCTGCGTGAAATCTTCACTGCAACCGCACTGATGTTGGTAATTGGTATTGCTGCACTAATGAGCCTAGTCGGCCTATCACCGGCTTTGGGTACCTTCCTTGCGGGTGTGGTATTAGCCAACAGTGAATTCCGCCACGAACTTGAGTCTAATATCGACCCGTTTAAAGGGCTACTACTTGGCTTGTTCTTTATTACCGTAGGTGCAGGCATCAACTTTGATGTCCTATTCAACGACTTTGGTTTGATAATTGGCCTCACCCTTGGCGTAATGCTACTCAAAGCCTTGGTGCTATTCACACTGGCTCTGATATTTAAAATCAGAAATAGCGACCGATGGTTGTTTACATTGAGCTTGGCGCAAGCCGGTGAATTCGGTTTTGTCCTACTGAGCTTCTCATCCCAAAACCATGTACTGCCAGCCGATATTGTTCAAACACTGTCGCTGGTTGTTGCACTTTCAATGTTCCTAACGCCAGGGTTATTCATTCTATTTGATAAAGTGATACTTCCTCGTTACGAGCAAAAGTCTAACGATCGCGAAGAAGATACCATCGAAGAGAAAGGTACGGTGATCATTGCTGGTATTGGCCGATTCGGTCAGATTGTTAACCGCTTATTGGTATCGAATGACGTCAATACTGTGGTTTTAGATCATCAAGCTAATCAAGTCGACTTGCTACGTTCAATCAACATCAAATCTTACTTTGGTGATGCGACTCGTCATGACTTATTGCATACCGCTGGTATCGAAGAAGCCGCGATGTTGGTTGTGGCTATCGACAACCAAGATTCAAGTGTTGAATTGGTCAAATACGTTAAACACAACTACCCTAAAGTGAAAGTCTTAGCGCGTGCATTCGACCGTGGTCATAGCTACCGCTTAAGAGAAGCGGGTGCAGACTTTGTGGAATCAGAGACCTACCATTCTGCTCTTGAAATGGGTGCAGAAGCCTTGCGCTCTTTGGGTCATCACCCATTCTTCGTTGAACAACAGAAATCGACGTATCAACGTGTTGAAAGCCGTAAGTCTGAAAAGCTCTACCAAGCTTGGTCTGAGGCAGAAGAGAACCCGCGCTACGACAACAACTACCGACAAATCTTCATTCACCTTGAAGAAGCAATGAAAGAAGATATGAAAAAAGACCGTTCAGACAAGCACTCTCGCTCTGAACGAGGTTGGACACCGCCACCGAAAGGCTATGCTGATGGCTTTGAGGAAGAAGAGTCCTAAGCAGAACTCTAAATAACGGCGCTAGATAACCATACTAGGCAACCATCAAAAGCGGCTATTTAGGCCGCTTTTTCTTTCATTGAACCCCTACAAAACGTCAAATGAGCATAAGTATCAGGTGCTGAAACTCGTAATCCGAGAGATTTATGTGATCTAGCTAAAATTTTTAATTTCTGACCACATGGCAAAAGTGAATTCACTTTTTACATTATTGAAACATTCCAACCTCGCATAAACCACACCGTAAGCATGGCTATATATGCACTCCATCTAACCATTCGAACATCGAGTCGATTTATAGCGACCACTCTCTAAGGCTTGAATTACATTGCATATATCTAAACTCGCCTCACAAGCTGCCATTAAAACATTCATAATACCAATAATTAATGCTACACATTCACAAATTCAAACCGTAAAAATTAACACAAACGTTTCAAAGTATGTCTATCGTTACAATTTGTAACGTATGTCAGTTGTCGGTATAGTCCTGCACTTCAAAAAGTGAGGCGGTTGCGCTCACCTTAAAGGAGATAATAATAATGATTACTAATGATGCTGTAATAATGGGCATGTTAGCTGTTATTCTTGGCGGTGTTTTTATCACGGAAAGTAGCCAAAATAGCGCACTGAAAAAATTCTACTCGTTCGTTCCGGGTCTATTGCTCTGTTACTTTGTTCCCTCATTGCTGAACAGCTTCGGCATCATCGATGCGTCAAACTCAAAGCTATACTTCGTTGCAAGTCGCTACCTATTACCGAGTGCACTCGTTCTTCTGATCATCTCAGCAGACCTTCGTAAAATATTTGGCCTTGGTTCTAAAGCCGTCATCATGTTCCTAACTGGTACTGTTGGCATTATCATTGGCGGGCCTTTAGCGATTCTAATTATCGACCAAGTTAACCCAGATCTTGTATCTGGCGATGTATGGCGTGGCCTAACAACTGTGGCAGGTTCTTGGATTGGCGGCGGTGCAAACCAAGCAGCAATGAAAGAAGTGTTCGAGGTTGATGACCAATTATTCTCTGCAATGATTACGGTTGATGTTATCTGTGCGAACATTTGGATGGCCGTGTTACTTATCATGGCAGGTCGTCAGAAGAAGATTGATGCATGGTTGAAAGCAGATACTTCATCTATTGAAGCTCTAAAAGAGACAGTTTCTAAATACCAAGAAGAGAACGCTCGCCCAACGACCACAACTGATCTCATGAAGATCACGGGTATTGCGTTTGGTCTTACCGGCCTAGCTCACTTATTTAGTGACCTAATCGCACCTTGGATTTCGACCAACGCTCCAGAACTCGCGAAATACAGCCTTACATCAGGCTTCTTCTGGTTAATCGTAATGGTGACAACGTTCGCGCTCATCGCTTCATGCTTCAAATCAACACGCAGTCTTGAGCACAGTGGCGCATCAAAGGTAGGTTCAGCGTTCATATACATCCTAGTTGCAACCATCGGTATGCAAATGGATGTGACGGCTATCTTAGACAACCCAGGCTACTTCTTCATTGGTATCACATGGCTAACTATCCATGCCATTCTAATGATTGTGATGGCGAAGCTTATCCGTGCACCACTGTTCTTCATGGCTGTCGGTAGCCAAGCTAACGTTGGCGGCGCAGCATCGGCTCCTATCGTAGCTGCAGCGTTCCACCCAGCATTAGCGCCAGTTGGTATCCTAATGGCTGTATTGGGCTACGCTCTAGGTACATACGGGGCCTACATCTGTGGCCTCATCATGCAGGCTGCTGCGGGTTGATAGAAGCGCTTCAATGCAGTAACACAAAAGGCTGAACGATCATCGTTCAGCCTTTTTCATTTCTACTCTTCAACTCTTAGATTAATCAAACAAAGACGCCAGCTTATTTTCCACCACAGGGCTGATATTAAAGCTCAACATAAAATCAGGACGTGTCTTTTCATCTTTCTCAATATAATAGTTCGCTTCAATGCCGAACTTCCAAGGACGTCCATTCAACACCGTTGTTTTAGTGACACTTATATTTAGTGGAACTTCTGCCTGATCCTTATTCCAGTCATATGAGAATGTCGGTGCAGAACCAACCGTCCAACCTCCACCTAAGATCTCAACCCAAAAAACTTGGGTCGATGTCTTGTTGATTCGAGTATCAGAATGGTCAGCCCCGTCTCCAGAAACACCATACAAGTGATTTGGGAACACACCGACAACTCGTTCACTACTCGCCTTCCCGACCATAAACTCTGGCCCAACAGCAAATTGATCCGCCGTTAAGTCACTACTGCCCGTTGGCAAAGAGGCAAAGAGACCGAAAGCGACGATAGTCCCACCTTCCATTTTAGGCGCATAAGCTAAATCAAATGAGATGTCAGTAACGCCTGACTGATCCATATGTTGGGAGCTTGTCGACGTATCCATATTGAAATCATTCTGAACATAAGAGATAGCCGGGCGGAAGATCACTTTATCGCCATTATCCATTGGAAACGGTAATGTCGGCTGTAATACGGTCGCGAAAGCATCCCCTCCACTATCGTAAAAGGGCGGGATCGAACTTTATTCATTGAAAATAAAGGATTTATTTTACAGGGAACTTTTTTAGATAATCACGATCTGATCATGAAGTAAAAAAACATGAGAAATTCGCACATGATTATCATTGA
>NZ_JACJFF010000143.1:0-12268 GCF_014164465.1 Vibrio sp. SG41-7
ATTTTGAGCCAAAGGTTGAAGATAACTTCCGAACTGAAAGCGACTAACAACGGGTCTTTGACCCGTATCCGGACTTTCAGTCCGTAATACTAACCCACCTACTTTAGTAGGTGGTTGTTAAGTTACAACGCAGATTTGAGCAGGAGTTTTTTAAAGATGATGAAAAACGCTTGGTTAAAATCTGTGGAGAAGATGGTGATCTGTTTATTTATGACGGATTTGATTCTTTGGAAGGAATATTTTTTGAGTTCGGATGGAATTACAACGAAGTTAGAGAAGCGGCAGAACGTCTTGGTTTAGTCGCCGAACTATTTCGATTGGATAACATTGATTGCGAAACTGAAGATTCCTATTTTTAACCCCTAGAGGGGCACTGTGCCCTAAGGGGTCATGGTGTCCCTTCCATCTCAACGGAGAGAACACCATGTCTACAAAACCAGAAACGAAATCATTAGTTGAAAGAATGGCTCAGCGGTTTGGGGTTGATGCTAAGAAGTTTTTTGAAACTTTAAAGCTAACAGCCTTTAAGCAGCGAGACGGAAGCGCACCAACTGATGAGCAGATGATGGCATTACTCATCGTAGCGGAGCAGTACAATCTGAATCCGTTTACGCGAGAAATATACGCTTTCCCTGATAAAAGCGGCGGCATAGTACCTGTTGTTGGTGTTGATGGCTGGAGCCGGATTGCCAACGAGCACAAGCAATTTGATGGGGTGGAGTTTGAATACTCTGAAAATCTTATTGAAATGTCCGGAGCAAAGGTGAAATGTCCAGAATGGGTGGAGTGTATCGTTTACAGAAAGGACCGTACACGGTCTATACGTATTCGAGAATATCTTGATGAAGTCTATCGTCCACCAGTCGAAGCAACGGGTCAGTACGGTCCTTACACTGTTATTGGCCCTTGGCAGACTCACACGAAACGACAGTTACGACACAAAGGCTTTATCCAAGGTCTGCGTATCGGTTTGGGGTTTTCTGGAATTTACGATCAAGATGAAGCTGAACGCATAATTGAAGGTGAAGCGCATGTTGTATCGTCAGAACAAACCACAAAACAACCAGCTGTCATTGAAGCCTCAAGTCCATTGGCCTTGGAGCATAAAAAGAAAATCGGCCCACTTTTAAAACAACTTGCAGATAGAGCTATTGCGCAAAATGCGTGGTCAGCAACTCACGAGTATGTTGGAAGTCGGTTCTCTGGTGCCGAGTTGGAGTATGCGGTTCAATATTTGCGTGATGCAGAGATTGATAGCATGGAACCAGCTGAAACCCAAAAAGCTTCTATCCAGGAAAAGGGAAATGTTGACGATGTTCAATCTGAGTTACCAGATGAGCCGATTCAGCATGATCCTGATCCTCTAGAAGAAGGTTTGCACGAACCTGATCCTGAACTGGAAGAGGGTGGTGACGGCAACTACTTTTAACCCCTTGCGGGGGAGTTCCCCCGCGATGGGGACTCCTCCTGTTAAATACAGGAGAGAGCTATGAAAATCGTCAATCTACCTCAAAGGAGCGAACAATGGTTGGAATGGCGTAAAGGTGGTATTACTGCTACTGACGCCTGCATCCTACTAAATCGTTCTCCTTATAAAACGGAATGGCGACTCTGGGCTGAAAAAACAGGCTATGCTCGTGAAGTCGATCTAAGTCTAAACCCTCTGGTGCGCCAAGGGGTTGAAAACGAAGATAAAGCAAGACGTGCATTTGAGGAGAAGTACAATGATATTCTCTTACCTGTTTGTGTCGAGTCAGTTCAATATCCATTGTTTAGAGCATCGCTCGATGGTCTACGAGGCAATGGTGAACCTGCTGAACTGAAATGTCCTAGCGAAACGGTCTGGAACGATGTTTGTTCTGAACTAAAAAACAGCAAGGCTTATCAGTTATATTACCCTCAAGTTCAACATCAGTTGTTAGTTACTGGTGCAAAGCAAGGGTGGCTAGTTTTCTACCGAAATGGGCAACTCAAGGAGTTTGTTATCACCCGAGATGAGCCTATGATAAAAGAAATTGTGGCTAAGGGCACAATCTTCTGGAAACGAGTCACTGAGCGTAAAGAGCCTGAGAAAGACCTCAAGCGAGATCTTTTTATACCGCAAGGTAAGGAAGTGAACGAGTGGATTTACGAAGCGGAGCAGTACCGACTTTATGACGTAGAAATTAAGCAGTTGGAAGATAGGTTGCAAGCGTTGAAAGATAAGCGGCAACCTCACCTTGATAAAATGAAATCTTTGATGGGTGAATATTTCCATGCGGATTATTGCGGTGTAATGATCACTAAGTACAAAGCCGCTGGTCGGGTAAATTACCAAAAGCTACTTGAAGAAAAAGGTTCGAATATTAAGCCTGAGGATCTTAACTCGTATAGAGAGGAGACCTCAGAACGTTACCGAGTAACGGTTACAGGCTCTGTTAACCCGAGGTACATTCAAGATGAAGAGGTTTTAGCCCCTTTAAACGATGTGTCTCTAGAAGTAGAGTCAGCCTATTTTTAGGCATAAATAACAAGCCCTTTGGGGCTTGTTTCTAAAGCATATCGCGTCAGTGTGTTTTAGAAACAAGCAACAAAGGGCATCTACAATGAAAACACAGAACTTCAAGCTCATGTACCTACATGGTGGCCGCTGGCTAGAACGTATCTACAAAGATACGATTTATGCCAATGTACAAAGAGTGGCAAACTCTTTCCCAAAAAGTGTTACCTGGTACATTGAGCCTATGTGAAATGTAGACATGAAAGGGGGAATGTATTCCCCCCTTTTCCATTGAAGATTGCTTTTTCGGTCTTCAACGGAAAAGGACGAATTCTACTCTCATCGAGAGTGAAGACGCGATAGCTGGTCGCTAAAAACAAACAGCATCAAACTCATTTCAATTTAACCCAACAGGGGAGCTTCTCCTGTTCGGAGTTAGCCTCCTGTCTATTGCACTAGGAGGCAACCATGAAAAACTACAAGCTATGTTATAAAAAGAAAGGTTCTCCGAACTGGATGACCCGAGTATTTAATGACACCTTGTACGACAATGTTCAACGTGTTGGAAATTCATTTCCATCCACCTTTACCTGGATGATTATTCCTGCGTAACCCACTTTAACTTTATAGCCCAACCGGGCACATCATGCCCGGTTCGGGACATGGTGTGCTTTCACTTTGCTGGAGAATAAACCATGTCAAAAGTTAAACATCTCGAAAATCTATGCGTTATTAATGCTGATTTTGATATCTGGAGTGGGCAAACTCGTTTGTCTGCATCTGACTTTAAATTGGGTGCTGGTGGTGAAATTCCACCAGAGAAAGTAGCTCAATTAGGGTCGAAAAAAATCTGTGCTCCAGCGAAGCTGAAAGGCTTTCATCGCTTGAAAACAGAAACTCGACGTTTTTTGCTTAGCTATGGTATGCCATTCATGAATGGCTATGCTGTACCCGTAGCAAAAACTGATGAGATTTGCGCCAAGTTGGACAAGATTGACGTCGAAGTTCAACAGTTAAAACACGAGTTCGTTACTGGCTACAACAATGCCGTTGATGAATGGTGTCGAGAAAACCCTGAATACGAGACTGCTATTCGTGCTGGAGCTCTTCCTCGTGAAGAAGTAGAAAAACGAATTGGTTTTGAATATCAGGTGTTTATGGTTCAACCTACTCAAGATGAGCAAAGCGCACACAGACTTAATCATAAGGTTGAGGAGTTGGGCGATGATCTCATTGCTGAGGTGGTAAATGATGCCAATGATTTTTACAACAAACGTTTAGCTGGGAAGATGCATGTAGCAACAGCTACAGGCGCAACGCTAAAAAACCTACGTGATAAAGTGGATGGACTGTCATTTTTGAACAGCGCATTCACTCCGCTCGTTAGCCTGCTCGATCAAACACTGGCAGGGTACGAAAAGCACGGAGCTGGAAAGCGTAATATTGAAGGTATGTTCTTCTTTCAAATTATGGCCGCCGTATTAATCATGTGTGATCGCCAACGTATTCAAGAATACGCTGGTGGTTCGCTTAGTGTTGATGATGTAGCCAAAACCTTGACCAGAGATGAACTCAGCTCATTAGAGTCTGGAGCTTCTGATCAAGAAGATGAAAGTGAAGGTGTTGAGAGTGATGAGGCACAGGAACAGCCATACGTTCAAACGCAAAGCCAAGAAATTAACCAAGAAGATGGTGAACAAGTTAATAACTTAGAACCTGAAACTATTTTGGATGACTTCGAAGCGTTTTTAGCCAACCGCACATCCAGTGCAAACCAAGATGACGAGGAAGATGATGCTTTGGAAGACAAAAGCGATGTCTCTTCTCAGACTCTGTGGAATGCAGACCTAAATTGTGAGGACATTCCAGTGGAAGACTATAGCCAAGACCCAGCAGATTATGTTGGCAAGGACTTTGGTCAATCTCACTCTAATGATCATGTTGTAAGTCAACCTGAACAGCAACCAACTGAGCTTGATGATCAGGATTGTTATTTTTAACCCCCTCGGAAGGGACAACCACCTTTCCGAGGGTGGTTTGTTTCTTCTGTCCAAATTGGAGAAGAAATATGTCTAAAAAACGTAATGTTTATAATGCTTTACCCATCGTAGCTGCTGCTTATGGCGAGAAGTTTGGTGTGAAAGTTGCCTTGGGGTCAGATACCGCAAGCACTGATGGTCAAACTATCGTTATTCCAAATGTTCCAGATGACTATCCAAATATGGATGCTGTTTGGGGCTACTTGGCACATGAAGCTGCACACGTTCGGTTTACGGACTTCAATGTAGAAAGGCGACGCGGCTTGCACGCTCACCTAACAAACGTCATTGAAGATTGTCGTATTGAAAGAGCAATGCCTGGGGTCTACCCAGGAACAGCTTTGACACTGCACGAGATGGCTCGATACATGCTTCAAACAGGCCATTATGAACCCGTGAGAGATGAAGACCACCCTGCATCCATCCTGTCTGCATACTGCTTGTATTGGTTGCAAACAGTTGGTGTAGGTCAAACTGCATTGCAAGAGCGTTTAGATGGCGCAAAAGCTGTGTTTGAAAGAGTTTTCCCTCAAGGTGTTGTTGTAAGGCTTAATGCCTTGCTACGTAAATGTGTGGACGCCAAATCAACTGCAAACGCTGCATCTCTTGCTGATGACATCATTAAGATGATCGAAGAAGAGAAAGATAGTGAAGAGCAGCAAAATCCGAAATCTCAACGTGAGCAATCACCTGAGCAGAAGGATAAAAGTAGTGACGACTCTCAAAGTCCAAATGGGCAGGAACAGTCGTCATCTAATGGCAATGATGAAAATAGCCAAGAACAACAGGGTGGCAGTAGTGGAGCGCAAAGTGAGCAAAATGAAAATAGCCCCGAAGTTCAAGGTAATAATAGTGAAGAGAACGCGAGCGGTAACAGTTCTCCTCCTAATGCTTCTCAATTGCTACAACAAGTACTAAGCGCTGGAAACAGTGATTTGCCTAAAAATGCGCAAGACTCTTTGAAGCAAGAGCTGAATCTGGTAGCCCAGCAAGAAGGTGATGATCGTTACCAAACAGTACGGTCAGCAATGGATATCCATGATCACAAAGAAGCTGGGCAGCGTCTCAATGGAGATGTGAAAAGTACAACTTCAAAAATCCGACAGCAGCTTTATGGATTGGTGCAAGCCAGCCAAAGAACTGCTCATAGGAACCAAAGAAGTGGAAAGCGTGTAGACACTCGTCAACTACATAAAGTTGTCATTGGAGATACTCGTATTTTCCAGAGACCAGAAGCTAAGAAGCGCCCTAATACAGCGGTTCACATTTTGGTCGATATGAGCTCCTCAATGGATAGCCCTGCCGGAAACGGTAAGTGCAGGGAAGATATTGCAAGGGAAGCCTCTTTAGCTATTGCATTAGCTTTAGAAAGCATTCCAGGGGTTAATCCAGCAGTAACGTTTTTCGGTAACAACTCCAATGTTCCTGTGTACAGCGTTGTAAAGCATGGTCAAAAAGTACAAAACCAAACTGGTAAATTTGTCTTCAATTCACGCGGTGGTACACCGATGGCTGAGGGCATTTGGTATAGCGCATTTGAGCTAACCAAAACCAGAGAGGAACGTAAAATGATGATAGTTGTGACAGATGGTGCGCCGAACAATGCACTGGCCTGTCACAAAGTTATCGGACTGTGTGAAGCCAGTGACATAGAAATGATTGGTATCGGTATTGAAACTACAGCCGTTAATCGACTGTTCAATACGAACATTGTCATCGAAGATGCTGCGGATCTACAAAAAACACTGTTTAAGTTAATGGAGCGATCGTTGACCGCTTTTGCTGCTTAATCAGTCCATGTATTGGCCCTATCCCGTCAGGGACGGGGCCAATTTATTACCCTGTCTGAGGGAACTCCCAGACAGGGCGTTCCCTTTCTTGATATGAAAAGGAAATATTGATGATCACTAGTTATTACCCATCCAATCCACATTCCGATATACCAACTGACCCTTTTGTGAAAATAGGTGAGATTACACATCATTATTCAACGGGAACTCAGTACGAAATGGTTTATTCGGATGATCCTAAAGGGGATATTCCTAGTTTTTTAGACCGATTAAATTTTAGGTTAACTGGCCGATTCAGACCAACAATGGTTAGAAATGGTGTTGAATGCTCTATACAACTCTTTCGTAATCATGATCACGCTCATAATGTTTACTTACTTGTACCTGTGGAAAATGCCCGGATAAAAATAGGCAACCGCCAGGTTCTCTTGAGCGCAGATGAAGTTAGAGAAATGACGTTAAAAAAGCTATTCCAGATGGGATAGTGAAAACGTTATAAATCGTTAAATCGACAGACTTGTGGGGCTATTAGCCCTGCAAGTATTTTATCCATAAATGAACTATGCTCCCTAAACAGGCATAACCAGCATGGATGTATAGCAACAGTATCTTGAGACATCTTTTGAAACTGTTTCACCATGTGCTTTCCTTGAACCTTTAACTTTCACATGTGAAAGTCGAGAGATTCAAGGAAAGTGCCTTGTGCGCTGATGTGCGATAGCTGGTCGCCAAAAATAAACAGCAAAATCTCATCTATTAACCACCCTGGCGGGGCATGTTCTCCCGCTGGGAGTCATGCTTCTCAAATAAGGAGTATGACAATGCATGTCAACTTACCAGCCAGTACAAGTACGTTACTGGTTCAACTAGAAAGAAAAGGTATCGCTATTGAGTCGCAATGCAGAAATGGGTATTGCGGAGCATGTCGGTGCAAGCTGGTAAGAGGGAACATTTCTTACCGTGCTGAACCTATAGCATATCTTAATGATGGTGAAATTTTGCCTTGCTGTGCTACAGCAACGTCAGATGTAACTGTCGATATCTAACCCCAACCCTGAGGAGATTTAACCTACGGGTTGGGCTCCTCTTTACAAAGAGGAAATATGTATGACCAATCAATACCATCACGATTTTTACCGTAATAGCACTTTCCCTGTTGTTGTTTATGAATTGTGTGAAGAGTCATTAACCATTAAGCCTATAACAATTGAGGAGTACGGTTTAGCCACTCCAGATTGTACACAGGAAAGCATTCTTTACTATGCGGAAGGCAAACGTTGCCGTTCGTCTGTAGAACACTTCTTCTTAACTCGTAATGATGCAGAAGAAGCTCTAGAGCGTTTAAGAATGTCCTTAACCACCAAGCCAAAATTAGAAGAACTCGCATACGCCCAAGCAACTGCTCAGTACCTGTCAGAATTAGGAAGTGCTGACAATTGGTTCATGGCTTACGAGTATCTAATAGAATGCGTTGAGAAAGGTGAAGAGCCCGATTTAACTGCATGGCAACCATTTGAACATTGGGAATGGAAAGATATAGCAGATCGTATAGACGATGAGGCTCAATCTATTCTTTCTATGTTGAAACAGGTGTTAAAACTTGCGAAAGAGGGGATCGTTTATTCGGCCATAAATGACACACTCACAATGGATATGAACCAGATATGTATGCAAAGCATGGTTGAACTAGGTGCATGTCAGGAGGTGTCCAATGAAGCTGAATAAACGAATAGCTAGTCAAGATGAGCATGGTCGTATTGCCAATATCATCAAATGGTGTAAGCGACACAACCAAACGATCAATGGCTTCCCTTACGGGGATGATTTAGTTGGTTCGGATGGAATTCATCTTGAATTGTTGGTCCCTCAAGGTACTTCTCCTGAGAAGTGTACCGATGCTTTGGTTCAAGGTTACTCAGAGCGAGATGTCGTAACCCATGCGGTGATTGAATGTCCCGCAGATTGGTTTAACGCCAACCTTGAATCTAGGCATTAGATACTGGCTTATAAACTCAGGGAGGTGAGTTATGACCATGCCAAATTCGCAACTAGTTATGTTTTCTGGAAACAACGTGGAAACTGTAGAGGAAGTTCGCTCGATGCAGCTGGCCGTTAGATGTGATGCTTTAAAAAGCAAATTCATCGTCGGAAAGAAAAGAGCTCGAATCATTGGAGCTTTGGCTGGAAGAGCAAATTAACTCTCAGATTGTTGGATTTTAACATATGAAACTTAGCCCCAAAGGGGCATCCCTATGCCCTTTTGGGAGTGGGTTGCCTCTCAATTAAATTTTTAGGAGCAACCCATGAATACTGCAAGCGTATTAACCTACGATGCACAATTACAACTCCCCTTCATTTTTGATGATCTGCTATTAGAAAATGATGAAGAGCCGATTGAAAAGGTTACTCCCTTAACAATCGTAGCATCATGTTCTGAACGTACAGTCGAGCAAGAGTTTGAAACTGAAATCGAAACTTGGACTGATGGGCAGATTAAAGAGCTAAGAGAGGCATTTTTGCGGTATAGCTTAAATGTCCTTGCTGACGGACGCTCTGGTAAAAAAGCAAAAGATGAAGCTTATGAATGGTTGAACTCTGATGAAGTTCATCCATTTTCATTTGTTACCTGTTGTGTGTTATCTGGTTACGAGCCTGATGAAGTGCGTAACCTTTGCCAATACACACTCAGACTCAGACAGTTAGCCAAAAGAAATAAATAGCCACCAGGAGGAGTATCACCTGCTGGTGGACTCCTCCAAGTTCGAGGAAATTACAATGACTACTTCACTGAAACAGAAAGCAATTGGATTGGCCGCTGCACAAGTCCTTAAATTCAATGATGAATATAAAGGAACATGGTATGACGGCTATTTGCTTTTGCTGGAATGTATGCAGCAAGATCGAGAACCTGAACATTGTGCCATCAGAGATGATGTTGAGTTTTGGTCATGGCATGAGGTAGTGCTATTCATTGATAAAGAGGCTGAAAACATTTGGAAGCCGATGGAAAATGAATTGGCTGACACCAAGCAACTGATTGTTCATGATGCTGCCTCGGGACTTGATAAGTTCTGTGGTATCGACGTTGAACGCTTCGGTGAGCTTGATAAGGCGTGTCAAACTATCGTTCTAAACAAAGCGGTAGTACTTGCTGTAGATAAGGTAAATCGAGATGAACCTGAGAGTGAGCAAACTAAATTCCATGTTCGTTCATATTCTGGACGGTTTATGTATGGTCGTACTTGTCTTGGGATAGATGTCCCCCCAGGAAAAGATCTTTCAGCAGTGGCAAGTTGCATGGGAAATTTATTCAAATTTCTAGGTACACCACGTCAAGATCAAATGGGCAAAGGTACAATCTATTATTGGCCGAATATCGAACAATGTGAATCACACTATGTAGCCTTGTAGGAAACTATAAGGTAAAAATAACAAGCGCAGGGGGAAATGCCCCCTCGCTTTCCAAAGCAGTTTGTACGTACATAGAGACTTTTTGGGAAAGTGCCTTTGGTGCTTGAGTACGTTAGCTGGACGTCGCAAATAAACAGCAATATATCAACCCTGACGGGAGAGCCTCCCGTCGGGATCTCTCCGTCAATAACCAATAATTGCATGGAGAAGATCATGTCTAAAAACACTAACGATATTTTTGGCTCTGTTTGCTTTAAATGTTGAAGTCTGAACAATGAGCTATACTTTTATAGTAGAGATAGGAGTCTTTGCCATGAAAACTGGAAACTTTACCCAAGTAATCAATATTTTATCAGAGCTAACGCATCACCAACTTACTTTACTGAAAGATAAGATCGATTCAAAGGTCAATGAGTCGGAAGCTTATCGGCAAATAGATCAGTGCAAGCAGAATGAATCGGTAGCCTGTCCTCATTGTGGCTCTATGTCCATTGGTCGTTGGGGTATGGCTTCTGGTCTACAACGCTATAAGTGCAAAGAAGATGAATGTGGAAAAACATTCAATGCTCTGACTAAAACACCATTTGCAAGACTCCGCAAAAAACACCTTTGGGAAGCTCAAGTTGATTGCTTGAACGAGTCCATGACAGTAAGGCAGGCAGCCAAACGACTAGGGGTTAATAAGACAACTGCATTTCGTTGGCGACATCGCTTTCTTAAAGCCTCTGCAACGACTCAAATGACAGAAGTATCAGGTATTGTTGAAGTTGATGAGATGTTCTTTGCTGAGAGCTTTAAAGGTAAAAAAACGATTGAGCACCGAGAGCCACGTAAACGTGGGCAACAGGCAGATAAACGCAAAAAAGAAGATCAAATCCCTGTTCTCATCATCAAAGATAGAAGCGGTGGCATTGTTGATGCTGTCCTTAAGCGCAATAGTAAGAAAGAAATAAGCGAAGTATTACAACCACTTGTTACTTCTGATTCGATTCTTTGCTCAGATGGCGCAAATGCTTATAAGAGCTTTGCTAAAGAGAATGATTTAACTCACTACAGAATGATCGCTAGCAAAAACCAAAGAGTTATTGGCAAGCAATTTCATATACAAAACGTGAATAATTATATGATGCGGTTACGGAAGTGGATAGGTAGGTTCTATGGTGTTGCTACAAAGTACCTACCACATTATCTTGGTTGGAATCGCTTAATGGATACATCCAAAGATGAAACTCCATTAACGTTAAATAGTTTACTCTGTGATGGATTTTACTGGAAATCATTAGAAGAATGATGAGTAAAATATCAATCAACAGTTAACGCTAACAGAGCGATATTTTTACTAATCGCACCCCTTTGGAGTTCTGTGTTAATGCAAAACTAGACCGATGCGTTGGTCTATGTATAGGCTATCCACACTATCGAGAAGGTGCCAATGGCGTTGTCTGTGAGGTTGAAGCAGAATATCCCACACTAAATACTTATTCGAGTGTAGCGTGGCCTCTGGTTGAAGAACTGAATAGCTACACCATCAAAAAACAGAAACAGATAATCGAGGATATTGATGAGGCTGTTGCTGAACTTTTAATGCACAAAGCCAATCTTCTAGAAAATATTCTAAAGCTAGAAGACGGTGAACTTGATTTAAACGAACAAGCGAAAATGCGCTACGAAGAAAACAGTAAGTCTTCTGTCGCGTGATTAGACTGCTATAGGCAAGGGTGATAACCAATGAATGTAGATCAGTTTATTGACGTGATGGGATTGCGATGCCCTGAGCCATTAATGGTGGTTCGTCGTGCAATTCGTCGTATGGGGCCAGGAGAAACACTCGAAGTGAAAGCTGATGACCCAGCTACCACGAGAGATATACCTGACTTTTGTCGCCACATGGATCATCAACTTGTGGAAAGCGAAGTAACCTCTCCCCCATACAAATACATAATCAAGAAACAAATATAAACCCCATAGGGGCGGAAACGTCCTATGGGATAGTTCCGCTCCTTTAATTTAGGAGAAAGGCATGTATATATCGTTACGAGGTCTAAATCACGAGCAATTAAAGTCCAAGATTATCGACCATCGAACAAAGCGCTCATACACTGTTGAAGAGGCTAATACCCCACTACCCAAACAGTCTATTGTCGAGGTAGGACGGCTTTCCTGTGTGTACACAGGTAAGAAATTGTCCCCAGCAGAAGTAAACGCTTATAACGGTTTTACTGAGGAATACAATCGCAGCACATGGCGGCCAGATCAGGATTTCCTCCTAGATCAGAGACATCGCTTATATCATGCAATTTGCCTCGACAACCTTAAACTTCAAGAATCTGCCTAAACCTATGAGGTAGTTCATTTCAAACACTAGCCCACGGGCGCACTTGTGCCCGTAGGGTACAGGTGTGCTCTTTATTCTGTGCATACAGAATAAATACTCAGATGGTTTACGTGCTAGGGCAGTCGCTGAAGCGATAAGAGGCTCTTATGACGATGCCGTTACTAGTATAGATAGTACAACAGGGGGGCATATCCCTAAACGACAGACGATGCAG
>NZ_JACJFF010000144.1:0-11929 GCF_014164465.1 Vibrio sp. SG41-7
GTTGTATTGCTTCCAGTTGGTTGTTTTGTAACGAGGCTTAGGCATAGGGCTACGAGAGAGGGTGGAGGTAGCTGATCAGATCGTAGGTTCTTGATTTAGTTCCATTGAATTACGCAACAAAGCCTATTGATGACACACAAAATGTCGTTGATCCACAGAGTTCATTCCCAGGTCAAGATGCAGAATACGGCTTTGATAAAACAGAGCTGAATGCCAATACCGGTAATGGTTTCCAGTTCGCAAAGTTAGATTCAAGTGGTCAGGTGCTTGCTGATGATGCAGCGGAGTGGTCTTGTGTTTTGGATCAACGCAGTGGCTTGATTTGGGAATCGAAAACGGATGATGAAAGCTCTATTCAACATAAAGATCGCATATTAGCGCTTGAGCTACCTGGACGAGTAACGCCTTACGATCAAGATGTTGATTTAGCGACGTGTAAAACGAAAGGTGATGCGATATGTACCACTCAAGATTACGTTGAACATATCAATGCAATGAACTTATGCGGCAAGTCAGATTGGCGCTTGCCAACGTTCAATGAATTCTACAACGTGCTCGACTTCGGTGAGACCGAAACCAACTCGGATGGTGAAGTTTATGGTTTAACTTATAAGTACTTCCCACATCAAACCCTTGGTATTGACTATACGACTTACACTGGCTCGGTATGGACACAATCCATTACTTATAGTCAATATACAAACACTGCTGTTGAAGGTGGCTTCTATTATAACGAGATTGGAACCCAGGGCTCAGATAGAGGGGTTGTTGGTTCTATAGAGATCTATTCAGGTGATGTCGATTCTTCAGATAATTATGACTCGTACCAATTCCCAGTTCGCTTAGTTTCACTACAAGGTAAATAGACATGAAAAATTTACTCTCCATCACTTTAATGGCTCTGTTTTCTGCGGGTGCAATGGCACAAGAGTGCAGTTTAGATATGGAAAAATCGGCTCCGAGCACGCGTTATGTTGCGAATGATAATGGGACGTTTAGCGATGAACTGACAGGGTTAACTTGGATGCGTTGCCAACTGGGTAAAACTTGGGATACGAAGACATTAGCTTGTAGTGGGCCTGCTGAAACGTATCACTGGCAGAGTGCTCTCTCTATGGTTGAATCAATCAATGATCAAAGTGGCAGTCATGCGTTGCATCAGTTCGGTGGTGAAAAAGAGTGGCGCATGCCAAACATCAAAGAGTTAGTGTCACTAAAAGAAGTGGCTTGCCACTCTCCAGCAATGAGTCACAAGGTGTTTGGTGATACTTTTAACGTTGAAGCTGGAAACTTAGCCGTTTATATATGGAGTTCAACTCCTGCAAGTGATGGACAGAGCGTGATGACGTTTGATTCGATTAATGGCGAGGTTTACCAGTACAACGCCGCACAATATAAATTTAGCGTCTTATTAGTTGCAGAATGATTTAGTTCTTAATGCGTAAATAAAAAGGCCGTGGTTTTCCACGGCCTTTTAGGTTCTGGTATATAGGTCTTAACTTAAGTCTTAGACCTTAGACCTTAGACCTTCAAGCCTACACCTTAAACTCTATACCTTAAAGTAATCCAACTGCTGCTTCTGTTGCTCTGCTAGGTTAGATAGCTCGTGGCTTGCTGCTGCAGCTTGGGTAATGCCGGTTACGTTTTGGCTTACTAGGCTGTATATGTTGGAGATATTGCGGTTGATGTCTGCAGTCACTTGGCTTTGCTCTTCTGCGGCAGAGGCAACCTGAGTGTTAATTTCAGTCATGTCGGTTACCGAGTTCGCAATACCAGAAAGGGCTGCGCTTACCTCGCCCGAGAGCGTTTGGTTGTGCTCTAACATAGACAGTGAACTGCTCATGCTCTCATTGGCGTTGCCCGATTGAACCTGCAAACCTTCGATAATTGCTTGGATTTCTTTGGTTGAATCTTGCGTACGAGCAGCCAGCATTCGAACTTCATCGGCTACAACTGCGAAACCACGGCCACTCTCACCTGCACGAGCGGCTTCAATTGCTGCGTTAAGCGCAAGTAGGTTAGTTTGTTCAGAGATACTTTGAATCACCTCAATCACTTTACCAATCTGTTCAGAGTGCTCTTTTAGCGTGCCTACAACGTTTGCCGCTTCGCTCAGCTGAATCGCCATTTGCTCATTAGCTTGGTTGCTCTCGTTAAACAAGCTCATGCTGTGTGTTGCCATTTCGTCGGCTTGCTTGGAAGCTGAATCGGCTTGTACCGCATTCTCGTTAACGTGTGCTGCTGTGCTCTCAAGTTGGTTCACGGCGGAAGCAACTTGCTCCACTTCTTGCTTCTCTTGATCTGAGTTAGCACTTGATTGCGTCATCACTGCGGCTAGTTCTGTAGACGCAGAAGCCACTTCGATGCTGATTCGAGACAGTGAGCTTACCGTGTCACGCAATTGCTCAACAGATTTGTTTACGTCTTGGGCAAGGCGAGATATTTCGTTGTCGCCATGTTCTTCGGCTTTTACTAGCAGGTTACCTTTTGCTACTTCGCGCATGGTTTCTTGGATATTGCTAAGCGGCTTAACAATGATGCCAGCCAGCGTCCAACTGATGACTAATGCGATTGAAAGAATCACTAACAGCGCAATAGTCGCGGTATTGAGTGTGCTGGTGTGCTGTTGGCCATTGATGTCCACTTCTTGAGTGGCAATACGGTTTAGTTGCTTTGAAAGGAGGTTGATAGCCTGCACCATTTCATTACCCGCGTGACGGTATTGGTCGATTGCAATCTGGTAGCGGTTATCAAAATCTGAAGCGAGTGATGCATCGCCGTGTTTCGCTCTTAATAGAGGAAGCATGGTGGTGCGAGAAAAGTCAACGTAGTGATTCATCGCCTTGCTCATTGCGGCTACTTCATCTTGCATGCCTGGTACGGTATCAAGCGAGTTCAGTAGGCGAGTATTTTGGTCGCGTTTTTGATTTAGCGTTTCGACAAGCGTTTTGACGTCGTCAGGATTAAATAAGCTATAGATTGCTTTGATGCGCATGCCGTAGCTGTTGTCGACGATTTCGCTAAGCTCTTCTTTATGTAGAATCAGCTGATCTGTTGCTGTTGATACATCTTTAAAAGCATTTTCCAGTTTGTCACCACCGATAATGACACCCGTCAAAAGTAGTACGACGGAAAAGAGTACTGGAATCAGAATTTGTATTTTGATTGATAAGCCACTGAAAAGTTGGCGCATGTATTGTCCTTCTATGAATAAGTAAATGAGCAGAAGCAATTGTTATTATTGTTATTAATCAGTGATTCTAACTATTGAGAATGACAATTCAATCAGTAATAGATGCTATTTTTATATATGCGATGGATATTTCATAAATTCTGATTATTTATCGTACAAACAAGGCTTTAGCCATTTTTAAGATAGGGTTATTTAACGAGGAACCTTGTGCGGTATTAGGTAATGACAGGGGGCGAGATATTGAGCGGTTTGGCTTAAATAGGTTGGAATGAATATTCAGCGCCTATGAATGAGGCCAATTTATTACTTCAAGGCTATTTGGTAGGGGGAAAACAAGAAAATAAATTGTAGTTGTCATATAGGCTTCAATTAAGTGAAACACAACTGTCACATTCGGATTCTAAAGTAGGCCTCGTTCAAGCAAAACATTACGGCAATAACGCCACTAAAGGAAATTTGTGATGAAAAAGACAGTTATCGGTGCAATCGCACTACTAGGCGCTCTAACAGTGAATACAGCTTCAGCTAAAGAAACTATCTCTGTAGTTGGCTCTAACAGTGCTTCTCCACTGGTTGAAGTTTTTGCAGAAACCTACATGAATAAAGGCGAACCAGTGTTCATCGAAATTCAAGCACCAGGTTCTTCTGCAGGCATCAAAGCAGCAAAAAATGGAAGTGCTGACCTTGGTATCTCTTCTCGTGACCTAAAAGAAGAAGAGAAAACAGCTGACCTGAAAGAGCTCGTCATCGCTCGTGACGGTATCGCAGTTGTTGTTAACCCGAACAACGAAGTATCTGCTCTTACAGCGGAGCAAATCACTTCAATCTATAAAGGCGACATCACTAACTGGAAAGATGTTGGTGGTGCTGACAAGCCAATCGTAGCAATCACTCGTGATACTGCATCTGGTACACGTGGTGCATTCGAAGACATCATGAAACTTAAGAAGAAGATTGGCGACAAGAAAGTATCGGCTATCTCTCAACGTGCACAAGTTGCAAACGGTAACGGCGCACTTAAAGTTTCTGTAGCAAGCAACCCATACGCTATCGGCTTCATCTCTCTTGGTACTGTAGATAACACAGTTCAAGCTCTAACTATCGACGGCGCAGCAGCATCAGTTGAGAACGTAAAGAACGGTTCTTACAAAGTTGCTCGTCCTTTCCTAGTTCTTTACAAAGCCGGCGCTCCAACAGCTGAAACTCAACAATTCCTAGATTGGATGGTTGCAGATGAAGCTCAAGCTATCGCTGACAAGAAAGGCTACATCACAGTTAACTAATCTTAACTGACCAACACTTAATTATTGCTCAGCCTAACTTAGGCTGAGCCTTTTCTTTCAACTTTGTCTATTTCGAGCTCTTGTTGAGCCACAAAGTTTGAGATTTTATATATGACCATCGCAAATAGTGAAAAGCTTATGAATACTGAAGCGACTCAAATCAACAAGCCAAGTCTACGTGCTAAGAAGCGCATCGACTGGAGAGAAAGAATCTTCCACGGCTTGTTCTTATCGAGTGCTGTAATCGGCATCGTATCACTAGCCGTTATCGCTTACTTTATCGTTGCAGAGAGTATCCCTGCATTCCAAGAGGCCGGTGTTTCTGGCATCGTTCTGGGTGTGGATTGGTTACCGCCAGCTCTATTCGGTGTTGCAACCATGATTGTTGCATCGATTGTCTCGACGCTTGGCGCCGTAGTTGTTGGTGTACCAGTCGGTGTATTAACCGCTATTTTTATTGCTGAGATTGCTCCTAAGCGTCTTGCCGATATTATTCGACCAGCAGTTGAGCTTCTTGCGGGTATCCCGTCGGTAGTTTACGGCTTCTTCGGTCTAGTAATCATCGTTCCTATGATTCAGAACATCTTCCAAGTACCAGCGGGTAACACTATCTTCGCGGGTATCATTGTTCTGGGTATCATGATTCTTCCTACCGTTATTACGGTTTCTGAAACTTCGATCCGCGCTGTACCTCGTACGTACAAAGAAGGTTCACTTGCACTGGGTGCTTCGAAAATCTACACGATTTTTAAGTTACTCGTTCCTGCTGCACGTTCAGGCATTATGACTGGTGTGATTCTGGGTATCGGTCGTGCACTGGGTGAAACGATGGCAATCATCATGGTGATGGGTAATGCGCCAGCAATGCCAGAAGGTATTTTGGATTCGGCTCGTACGCTAACCGCAAATATTGCTATTGAAATGTCTTACGCAAGTGGTATTCACGCGAGTGCACTGTACGCAACCGGCGTTGTGCTTCTGGTATTCATCATGATGTTGAATGGTGCTCTACTTTATCTTAATCGTGAAAAAACGAAGTAGGCGAGGATAAGTAATATGGATCGCGTAAAACTAAAACAAGCACGTCAAATGAAAGATAATGTCTTGAAAGGCTTTATCTGGGCAGCAGCAGCAGTCACCGTTGGTTTCTTATTCTGGATCATTTGGTACATCCTATCGAATGGCCTGCAATACGTAGACTGGAACTTCATCACCGACGACTACACTCGAACCGGTGAAGAACGTGGTATTTTCCCAATGATCATTGCCACGATCTACATGGTAATCGCATCGATTGCAGTGGCGGCGCCACTCGGCATTATGACGGCAATATACCTAACCGAATACGCAAAAGTGGGCAGTAAACTGGTTAAAGTGATTCGTTTCTGTACAGAATCTTTAGCGGGTATTCCATCGATTATCTTTGGTCTGTTCGGTATGACCTTCTTTGTTTCGATTCTTGGTCTTGGCTTCTCGATTCTGTCGGGTGCACTAACACTAAGTATCCTGATTCTTCCTGTAATCATTCGTACTACAGAAGAAGCATTGATGTCAGTACCACAAACTTATCGTGAAGGTTCATACGGCCTTGGCGCTTCAAAAATCTACACTATCTGGCGTTTGATCTTACCAAGCGCAATGCCAGGTATCTTAACTTCGGTCATTCTTAGTATTGGTCGTGTAATTGGCGAATCAGCACCTGTATTTTTAACAGCAGGTATGGTGGCACGTGTTCCTGAGTCGGTATTCGATTCTGGCCGTACACTAACGGTTCACCTATATAAGCTGACAACAGAGCTATTTACTATCGATGAGTGGAACCAAGCCTACGGCACGGCGACAGTCCTAATCGTATTGGTTCTCTTGATCAACATGGTTACAAAACTGATTGCGAGACGCTTCAACACGGCAACTTACTAAGCTCATTAGCTGGCTCAACAATAAAGAGAGCCACCGTGATAAAGAAAGCATCAAGTTAGACACGAATTTAAGAATTTAGAGATTACGAATATGAACAAATTTGATATTGAGAACCTAGATCTGTTTTACGGCGACAACCAAGCGCTTAAATCTATCAACCTGCCAATTCCAACGCGTCAGGTAACGGCTCTGATTGGCCCATCGGGTTGTGGCAAATCGACGCTGCTACGTTGTTTGAACCGTATGAATGACCTAATTGAAGGCGTTACTATCAAAGGTAAGCTGGATATGGATGGCACAAATATCTACGGCAATATTGATGTGGCTGACCTACGTATTCGTGTAGGCATGGTATTCCAAAAGCCAAACCCATTCCCAATGAGCATCTACGAGAATGTAGCTTACGGCTTACGCGCTCAAGGTATCAAAGACAAGAAACACATTGATGAAGTAGTAGAAAGTTCACTACGCAGTGCGGCACTTTGGGATGAAGTGAAAGACCGTCTTAAAGCACACGCATTTGGTTTGTCTGGTGGTCAGCAACAACGTCTATGTATCGCTCGTACGATTGCTATGGAACCGGATGTAATCCTGATGGATGAGCCTACATCGGCACTTGATCCAATCGCGACACACAAGATTGAAGAATTGATGGAAGACCTGAAGAAAGACTTCACTATCGTTATCGTAACGCACTCAATGCAGCAAGCGCGTCGTATTTCAGACCGCACGGCTTTCTTCCTAATGGGAGAGCTTGTAGAGCACAACGAAACGAGTGTTATCTTCAGCGAACCAAAAGATGATCGTACTAAAGGTTACGTAAACGGTGACTTTGGTTAATTCGATTAACTCAGTGCTGTTTTAGTTTTTTAAAGGACAGCACGCTAACTGAAACGCAGGTTAGATAATCGAATAGATCGACAGAATTATCACTATAACTATAAGCGATGGAAGTTTTGCCCCACTCTAATGTGGGGCTTTTTTATGTCGCTAAAAAAGTATCAATGTCGATGAAATTTTGGGCAGGAAATCCCATTTTTGTCGTCCTTCTCATGCTTGTGATAATGTAAAAAGTGAAATTGCGACCCGCTTAACATCTCATTTTTAGTTACATTGATTGCATATCAAGGCTTCGGTATTTTTGCTTCAATCTCATTAGCCAATGGACGGAAGCTGTGCCTGTTAAAGCCTTTGCAAAACAAATATCTGCTACTCGCGACCACCGTCTGTTGGCAGAATCTCTTTTTGGTTACCTTGTTGAGGTACTTGCCCCAAAAGGGATCGGAGTATTTGCCGAGCCAACACCAGAAGGCGATTCGTTACCCTTGTTTTGTTGCGGTGAGCTAACCTTCCTCGACAAGTATCCCTCAACATTTTGGCCTTGGGTTTCCCAGTTTGATACCGCAGATGGTGTGCTTCCAATGTCTATCAATACTTGTAAGTGGGAACACATGGAGGTGCTGGGTGGTGAGTCGTTCATCATGATGCTAGACAACGCGCCTGCCTGCAGAACTTATTTAATTGTTCAAAATTGCAATGCTCAGCAGATCAACCAAACGTTCGACCAAGATCTTGATGTCCTTCAACTAGCCGCAGCTCGCTGGCAGTGTATTCGTGCGGAAAAGAACGCTGCGCTGGAGATAAAATACAGAGACACACGTGAAGCGCAGTACCTTGATGAAATTAAGCTGCGAGAGCTATTTGTTGAGAACATGAAACTAGTCCATCAGGTCGCGTTAGAGCTTTCTAATCCTGACTCTTTGGATGCTTTGTATAAGGCTTCTGTTGAGGCAGTGCGCGACCGTCTAGGCTTTGACCGTGCGATCTTCATGTTACTCGATATGAAAAAGCGCTGCTTTAGTGGCACTTACGGCACCGATGAGCGGGGAAAAACTAACAGCGAGCATCATACTCAGTACGATTTACATCAACTTGAAGCCGAATACATTGAGGCGTTGTCTGACAATCACATCAACCTAGTTATTATTGAGAAAGCGCCGCTATACACCGAAGGCAAGGTCGTAGGGCAAGGTTGGAATGGCATGTTGATCTTACGTGAAGGGGATAAACCCGTCGGTTGGATCGCAATGGACAATTACATTCACCGTTCACCCATCACTAATTATCAAAAGCAGATGCTTGAATCCTTTGGTTCTCTGCTTTCTCAGATCTACATTCGTAAACGGCAAGAACAGAATATACGGATGTTGCACTCAAGCATGGTGGAGTTGTCTCGTTGCGATAGCGTCAGTGAAGTGTGTAAATCGGCGGTGAGCTTTGCGATTCAGCATTTAGGCATCGATCGACTGGCGGTTTTCCTCACCGATAAAAATTGTAGTTACATGCAAGGCACGTGGGGCACGGACATAAAAGGCGATATTGTCGATGAGTCCTATTATCGCTCTGAGCTGGTAGAGCGAGACATCGTAGCCGCAGCTCGTGCTTGCCCTAATCAAGTTGCCTTTGAAGAATCGGTGCCTATCTATCACGATTTCAATATTGTGGGTGTCGGTTGGACGGCAATGACAATGCTCACCACCAATACGGGTGAGCCGATTGCGTTTATTGCCGCGGATAATTTGCTAACTCGCAGCCCTTTAACCTCACAACTGCGTGAAGTGATACGTATCTTCGCTTCGAGTTTAGCGGAGGTGCTACAGAGAACTATGGCGCAAGAGGAGCTCAAAAAGCTCAATGAAACGCTTGAGCAAGAGGTCAGCAAGCGCACTCAAGAGCTTGAACGAGCTAATGAGCAGTTGGATATCATCTCTAAGCTTGACCCTCTGACACGCCTTGGAAATCGTCGTATGTTGTCGCAGGTTTTAGATGATCTCAATTGTGATGATCAAGGGGCATTTGCCACAGAGCACGAAGTCACGTTTGGACTCATTCTTGTTGACCTTGATCACTTTGGTTTGTACAACACGGTTTACGGGCATACGGAAGGTGACGCTGCTCTGCGCACTATAGGCAAGATACTTAATGCTCATGTTCATAGCGATAAGGAAACTTTTTGCCGTATTGGTGGTGAAGAGTTTATGTTGTTGATGATCGGCACTCATCACTCTGAAACTAAACAGCGTGCAGAGTCGATCAGAAAATGCATTGAAGAGGCGAAGATCCTTCATTGTGAAAGTAGCACTAGCGAATACTTAACCGCATCTGTCGGGTACGCGTCGATAACCTCAGACCAGCATCAATTCGATTTTGATCTGCTGTATGGCAAGGCCGACAAAGCCTTGTATCAAGCCAAAGACTCAGGGCGAAATCGAATTGTATCTGCTTTAAAGCGAAGAAAGGTCGCGACGCCACTGATTTAGTTTGGCGTTTATTTTTCTGCTCTCAAAACGATTGAAGCCGTGATGATCACAATGTGGTCATCACGGCTTCGTTCTTTTTTGTTTACTTAGATTTTCTGTTTAACTAGCTTTCTGCTTACTTAGAACGCTGGTTAATTAAAGCCTTTCTAATGTGCTCTTGTGTGTTTTGTTCGAGATGCGTTTTGGTTTCTTAACCGCTTTGATTGCTAGAGCTGGATCCCATGACTGACTTGGTGAACCCGCTTCAGCGTAGAGACTCTGATTTAGCTTGGTGAGCTCAGCTTCGATTGTTTCTAACGTCTCATCACTCAAGTCTGAATTTTCTGTTTTCCACTGTTCGAACAAAGTTCTCGTCTTCACACCATCTTTCACTTTCAGCGCGGTAATCAGCGCTTCTGCTGTGTCGGATTGACGTTCATCTTTTTGCTTTGGTTTTACTGCTGTACCGCGGCGTGACCAGAAGTAAAAAGCAACCGCAGAGCTAATTACCCATAACGCAGCAAACAGCGCCGTTAGATAAGGCCATATTCCTGGTTTTTCAACGGTAACAATTGTCGGGCTGGCTTGCTGAGTTGGTGTTTCAATAACAGGAGGCGGCGTGCTTGAGGTTACGCGATCACTTGCCTGAACCGACAACTCAAGCCCAAGAGCCTTACTGGTTTTTTGTGATTGCGAATCGGTGTTAAACCAAGTTTGAGAAACACCAGGCAGGGAGATGCTTCCAGATTCCTTAGGGATGAGAACCTGCTTATAAACAACGATAGCATTACCGGATTGGGTAGTGCCAAATTGCGGTTTCTCTTCATACACGCGCACCGATTTAGGGTAGGTGATGTTCAGTTTTGGTAACTGGTGTTGGGTCAAGTTACTGGCTGTCATTGTGATGGTACGAGTTAACGAATCACCGGCTTCCATCTCAATATTCTGCTTGTCGCCACCTAAAGTATTACTACCTGTCAGCTCGTTGCCTTGGCTATCTGACCATTTCTGAATCAACTTGAAGTTCGATGTTGGTAACCACTCACCTTGATAGCCTTTTGGTACAGGATTCACTGTGACATCTAAGGTTTCAACGGGCGTGTCGAGTTGGAAAAGGCGCGTTGCGCTTGAGTTGTTGGTTGAGTAAACAACAGCACCGGTTAACTTTGGCCCTTGAAGCTGAAATTGTCCTGCTTGTTGTGACGATATATGGAAAGATTGCTGAACAACGGTGACTTCTTGTCCGTTGATAACATCTTGAAATTGCTTAGACTCTCCAATAGGTTCTACGTCTAATTTCGCTGAACTTGGTGGCGCAATTTTAGGATCTTGCAGTCTTCTAGGATCAGCCTTAATGATGAGTTTTACATCAAGCTCCGCGACCTCTTGAGGGTACAGCGAATCTTTACTCAGATTAAGTTGAAACTCGGCCATATCACTCTGCTTTGGAGCGGCTTTATTAACCGCAACGTTGATGGTGATCGGTTGGGTTTTTGCGCCTTCAATATCAAAGCTAGGAATATCTAATCGGCCTAATCGAAGTGGGGCAAGGGTAATATTCCATTCGCTAGACACGGTGCGGCTGCCATTGACGATTCGCATCGACGACCCAAATCTTGGGGTACTGACGTAGAAATCCTTCTGAAGAGGGGTTAGGTCTAAAGCACCGGACGATACTTTTTCATTGGTCGCCACTCTAAGTAGGAAGACTTCATCTTTGGTCACACTGTTTTGGGAAACGCTCGCAACAGCGGTCGCTGCTAATACAGAATGTGACGAGAAAACACCGATTAGCAGTGTCAGTAGCATTGATAAAAATGGCTTGGTTAAAAATCGCATGGTTACCACTTTTTGTTTTGGTTATTAGGAGCACTTTTTTGTCGTGCTTGTAGAATCATTTGCGCTTTCAGCAGTTGGCTCGGGTCGCGAGCACTCTCGACTTGCTCAAGCTTACGCATATCAGGATCGCTCGACATAGGTTTACCTGATACTTGTGCTGCAGCTTGTTGATCGTTGTTATCAGTGTCTTCCTTTGCAGCTTCTTGTGCTTGGGCAGTCTGAGATGCTGAGTCACCTTTGTCCTGTGGCTGTTTTTCTGCTTGATCCGGTTTGTTTTGTTGCACAGCTTGCTTGTCGTTTTCTTCATCCGTCTTGGAATCAGAGCGATTATCAGCTTGGCTTTGGTCGGTATTCTGATCTTGGCTGCCGCTTTGACTTTGCGACTTGCCATTGTC
>NZ_JACJFF010000145.1:0-11832 GCF_014164465.1 Vibrio sp. SG41-7
ACCAAGCGAACAGGTCGCGCTTCTATAAAGACGTTATGGCAAGGATGGCTTAGGTTACAAACCATCCTTGAAGGGTATGAACTCGCTAAGTCTCTTGATTAACCAGACTTGTGATCAAGAGACAGGCTTGGTGGCTGGCTTTTGTTTGTATATCGAAAACTAAGTTTACAATAACGGTTCTGAGTGAGGCGATTTCTCGTCGTGCGAGTCAACGATGTATTGCGTTTCAACTATTCTCTGTATCTCGACTATTCATCGCAACTAGCTAGTCACCGCATTTAACTGGTCACCGCGTCTAATTGGTCACCGCATCTAACTATTCACACGGTGGCGCCATGTGGATCACCGCTAAACCACCTAAAGACGTTTCACGGTACTTCTTGTTCATGTCTTTACCTGTTTGGTACATGGTTGCGATAACCTTGTCTAACGAGATAAGACACTTGCTGGTGCGTTTCAGCGCCATACGTGATGCGTTGATGGCTTTCATTGCACCCATGGCATTACGTTCAATACACGGTACCTGAACAAGCCCACCGATCGGATCGCATGTCATGCCTAGTGAGTGTTCCATTGCGATCTCAGCAGCAATACAGATTTGCTCGTTACTACCGCCTCGAAGGGCTGTTAAGCCTGCCGCTGCCATTGAAGAAGATACGCCAACTTCACCCTGACAACCTACTTCAGCACCCGAAATCGAAGCGTTGGTTTTGTAAAGGATGCCGATAGCGCCAGAGACTGCCAAGAAGTCTTTCAACTGCTTAGTGTCTAACTCTTTGATGAAGCGATGGTAGTACATTAATACCGCAGGAATAACGCCAGCAGCACCGTTAGTTGGAGATGTTACAACCTGGCCACCTGCTGCATTCTCTTCACTTACAGCAAAGGCAAATAGGTTAATCCAATCCATGATCTCCATTGGATCGTTTTCAATCGAAGCATTCGCCTCAAGCTTTTTCAAAAGAGCTGGCGCTCGACGGGTGACTTCTAGTCCGCCATCAAGAATACCTTCAGTATCAAAGCCACGCTGCATACACAGAGACATCACCTTCCAGATTTGGTCGGCTTTTTGGTCAATTACATCCATATCTTGAAAAGACACTTCATTGCGCAGGATTAAGCCACCAAGGCTAAGCCCTTGCTGCTCTGACAATTCAAGTAGTTGGTCGGCAGAAGAAAAAGGGAACTCAACTTGTGTTTCTGCTTCTTGCTTGCCGTTTTGTAGCTCATCAGCGGTTGCGATAAAGCCACCACCAATTGAGTAGTACGTTTCCATATCTAGAAGACTACCGCTCGCGTCAAAGGCAGAGATGGTCATGCCATTTTCATGAAGCGGAAGATTAGTTTTATGGAAGAGTAAGTCGCTTTCTACATCGAAGTGAATTTCATGGTTACCGCTAACCAGTAGAGATTTATCTTCAATCGCTTTACGCATTGCTTGGTTAGCACTGGTAATCTTAATAGTGTCGGGGCGATTACCGAGCAAACCTAACAAAGTTGCTCTGTCTGTGTGGTGACCAATACCCGTCAATGATAACGAGCCATATAAGTCGATTTGAATACGCTTCACTTGCTTAAGCTGAGCATCAATTTTTTGGGTAAAGTTAAACCCAGCGATCATTGGTCCATTTGTGTGGGAGCTGGACGGGCCAACCCCAATTTTGTAGATATCAAAAATAGACAGCATAGTAACTTCCTGTGAAGACGGTTCGATGAACGAACTCTGGTTAAAGTATATCTTTTGTTAACCTCACTTCTTTGAGTGAGCGTATTCTTTCAATGAGATTAATGTTAACAAGCGTGTAGTTCGATGAAATACAAGACCGTGCTATTTTTGCTTTATATAGCTGCACGTTGATTCTTGTGTACCTTAAGATGTTGCTATCAATAGTGAGCATTATTGCGAGCTACATTTAGGAATTTAAAAATACTTTTGTTAAGAACTATTGTATACATAATTCACTCCATCTAATCACTAAAACGAGACTTGAACATAAAATGAGCATTAATCACCTCCTTATTGTGCTAGGTAAGCGACTTAATGGGAATAAATTGACTGATGAAGGCATCAGTCGAGTTGATGCTTTGGTGGGGTATCTGGCGGGGCCTTTGGCTGAAGAGTCTATTCAGCAAACCGCGGTAGCATTTTGTGGTGGGGTAACAAAAGGGCAAACACTGTCTGAAGCCGATGCGATGCACCAATATTTTAGGAAGCCTGAAAATAAGCGTGAACATCCGCTTTCCTTAGGGGCGATTTTACTCGAGCAGCATTCGACCAATACTGTCGAGAACATACAGAACTTGGCCTCAGAGATGATTAAAAGCGGTCTGTTTACTCGCGGGCAGAGTGTGCAGGTGACGTTCGTTTCGAATGACTACCACTTACAACGTATATTCGAGATCCAATCGCTCATGGACGAGCAAGGTTTGCTTAAAGTTCTCATCGAGAAGTGTTCCGCACTTGGGGTGGAGCTGCAAATAGATCGCAGGTTGGATGCTCATGTTGTGGTGCCATACCCACATCAAAGTGCTCAAGGGCAAATGTTTCTGTTGATGGACGTACTGACGACCTACCGAGTTTATCTTGAAGGTGTTTGTGCGGCCGCATTTAAGCGAGATTTGGAGTTGGTTAGACGAGAGCCAGAAAGACTGTCTTTGGAAGCACTGATAGCCGTAAAGGAACTCGTTGGACGTTCATCTGACTTTGACATTGTGGAGAGTTTACTACCAGTATTGGAGCGCTGTATCCAGCAGACTTCAGTGGGTACAGACATAAAAAAAATCAGGGAATACCTAGCTCTACTAGATACTAACCTGACTTTATTGAATCGTTATTTAGATCCGGAATCGGATCACACACATTGCTGGTGGCGATAGGTGATTATTTCTTTCTCGTGATGCCAATAACGGTCTTTAAGCTCGCAAAGGCAATCAAACAGTAAGCTAGAAGCTCAGTGCCTTCTTCAGCGATGGTCTTAACATTACTTATATAATGTTCTCCCATTACGCCATGCCAAAAGCTACCCATGCCAAATAAGCGTGAGAAAACAAGTAAAAGCATAACACCAGTAACCAACATGTTCATGTGTGGGGATGCAAGAATAAGCGCGAGCTGATCAATGGTTCGTTTACCGTTTTTAATCGCATAGAAAATTGCGCTACCAGCAACCAATAGGGCAGGGACAACCCAAGCGCCATGTACGATCATGTCAAACCAATAATCTAATTCTCGGACGAACATTACGGCGAAAAATGCGCTGATTAACATAGCGGCATGTTTTACCTCAGGACGTTTTTTAGCGAGGTAAGCAAATGCGCCAGAAGAGACGATTAAAAGAAATTGCTGTAGCATTTCAGTGACTGAATTTTCACCGATTCTTCCACTCAAGAAAACGAAATCAATGCGGATTGCAAGGTTGACTATAAAACCAATCGCCAAAACTACCAGTGCTGTTTGACAGCGTTTGTAGATTACCGCAGAGGTCGACTGAGATAGGTTGAACTCTGGTATCTCAAGTGACATTTGAGTTTGTTCTTTCGATTTTGTTTGTATTTTCATAATCAACACTACTTGTAAATATTTGTAACAGGCAGGCATTCTATCGGCCTAGATTAGGCTAATGTCAGAGTTGTGTCAGGAATAAAACGGCGTTCAATTGGTGTGTGTGTACGGTAAACCGCTGCCTTATGGCAGGCAGTCTACGTAACATAATTGAATTTTTAGGGGAGGGTTTTAAAGCTTTGAGATTGGAAACTTGTAATAGAAGTGATTACTTTTCAGTTTCTTGCTCATGGTTATTGCGGTAGTACTCCCATTGCTCGATACGTTCACCGTCATCGAGTACACAGTAAGTTGTACGCTGATTGTTTTCAGTAACCGTGTCTAATTCACCGTCCTGTTGAACACAATAAACCGCTGCTGGGTTAGCGACTGAAACACGTTGGCCTTCGCTATATTCTGCATAGTCGTTTGCACAACCGCCTAATACAACGGCACATACAGCCATCAAACCAATTTTCTTCATGTCTATCTCCTACGTGATAACTCTATAATCGAATGCGTTAAGTTCTACAGAACCAAATGAGAAGCTCTATGAAATTAGTATATTTTAGATTTCAGAAAAGGTTGTCCTAATTTGGTCAAGATATTGAAATAGGTTGATATTTCGCTATTTTTAAGTGCTTTTTGAGTGTTTGATCAAGCTGACATAGCTGATGTTATAACAGGAACGGCCTCCGTCGATAAGGCATTACGTGATGGTTATTTTGACTCGATAGCTGTGGGCGAACAGCGATAAAAAGCAGAGGGTATGTGTTCTTGTGGGGGACGGAGAACCTCGAATCTATTGATGATTATGATATGATGCCGCCAAATTCAGTAGAGCAGTCAGAATCATGAGACACCTAAAAACAACCATCCACCCTGATATCGATCATCTAGACAATAAAACGGTATACAAGCGTAATGCTGCCCGCGCCATTGTATTAGATGGTGAAGACATTCTGATGCTGTATACAGAGCGTTATCACGACTACACCATTCCTGGTGGTGGTTTGGATGAAGGTGAAGATGTGATTGCTGGTATGGTGCGTGAACTCGAAGAAGAGACAGGCGCGAAGAATATCCATAGCATTAAGCCGTTTGGCATTTTTGAAGAGTTCCGTCCTTGGTATAAAGACGGTGCGGATATGATGCATATGATCTCTTACTGCTACTCATGCAAGATTGATCGCGAGCTGGGTGAAACGGCTTACGAAGATTATGAAGTGAAAAATGGGATGAAGCCGGTGTGGATGAATATCCATGAAGCGATCGCTCACAACGAAAAGACCATGGCTGAGAGCTCTAAGAAGGGTATGAGCATTGAACGTGAAACCTTTTTGCTGCATTTAATTGCCAAAGAGATGCTTTAGCCTTTATCAGTACAAGCCTGTTAAGCTATTTATTTGCCGCCATTTTTGGCGGCAAAGTTGTTTCTAGCAATGCTAAAATGTAATAACGGTAATCAATTATTGAATATGGTTGATATTGTCAACTAAGTGTTTTTGATGTATCTTTACCTCAGTGATGACCCTATCTAGCTTAGATGCCCGGTCATATCGCTAGTTCTCGCTGTGAGCCTGCCCTAAACAAAGAATACTATGAATAAAAGACAGTTTATTGCCCATTATCTGCGCATGAATCGCACCTCGTACTTATTGGCGATTGTGTTCATTTTTCTCGTCAACTGGTTACAAGTAGAGATCCCTCGTTATATCCAATTGGCGATAGATTTGATTGATGACGCTTCTTCAACTGGCCATCAGCAGCTGCAAAGCTATGTTTGGATTGTAGTCGGCATGTCTGTCGCCATGGTGGTGGTGAGAATTCTGTCTCGTATCTATGCGCTTAATCCGGGGCGAACTACAGAAGCAGCGCTCAAAAGTACACTTCTACAAAAGCTGAATCGCTTACCAAGCAGTTTCCATGAACGCTTTGCTTCGGGTCGACTGATCTCGATTATCAATAACGACCTTAGTGGTATCCGACTGCTGTTTGGTGTCGGCTTCTTGCAGTTCTTCAATGCGTTGCTTGCGTTGTCGCTGACGCCTCTTTACATGTGGCGCATATCGCCAGAACTCACACTGTATTCGATCATTCCTATCTCAATCGCTTTTGTGATTTTCCGTGTGGGCTTCAAGCGTATGAAAACACTGCATTTGGAGCACATGAAACGTCTACAAAACTTGTCTGCTCAGCTAATGAGTTACCTGTCTGGGATTGATTTGATTAAGAGCCAGCAGATGTCACCTTGGGTGAAAACCGAAACTGAAAAGCTTAACCAGTTATTGCTTGAGTGCCGCCTTAAAATTACACGTATTCAAGTCTTCTTTATGCCGGTACTCGACTACGCCAATGACCTGATGAAAATCATCATTCTTGGGCTTGGTGGCTACATGTTAATGAGACAAGAGCTAACCCTCGGTGAGATTACTGCTTTCCTAACTTACTCGGTTTTACTGGCTATGCCATTGATGCAGCTTGGCAGAATCGCAACCATTTATCAGCGTGGCATGGTAGGAATTCAGAGTACACAGACTATTCTTAATGCCAAAGTTCCCGAGCTTGATGAAGATAAGCTCACGGAGTTAGATGTTGAATCGCTAAGGGGAAAAACGTTTTCCGTTCGCAACCTCATCTTCAGCTATTCGGGTGAAGAGCGTGTGATTCTTGATGACATCAGCTTTGATATTCCTGCTGGTAAGAAAGTGGGTGTGCTAGGTGGAATCGGAGCGGGTAAAACGACATTAGTGAACTGCTTGAACCATCACTTGGATGTACCAGAAAGTTCGGTTTTCCTTGGCGAAAGGGATATCACTAGCTTCTCACGCAGTGACTTGCGCCGTTACGTGAAAACCGTGACTCAAGACCCTTTCCTGTTTTCAGCAACCGTCGAGGACAATATCCGCTTTGGCAGCTTAGATACTGACTTGGCAAAGAGTCAGGTTGATGAAGTGCTGGATCTCAGTCAGTTGGCCAGTGACGTGACGCGTTTTGAACACGGCGATCAAACCTTAGTTGGTGAGAAAGGGATCATGCTGTCAGGCGGCCAGAAGCAGCGCTTAAGTATTGCGCGTGCTTTATTGCAACCCACCGATCTGATCATCATGGATAACGTTCTATCGGCCGTCGACTATGAAACAGAACGAAAGATCTTGGAAGGCTTGTTTAAGCGCTTGGAAAATCAATCAGTACTTGTGGTTTCACACCGTGTTAATGCCCTTGAATATATGGATGAAATCATCGTGTTGAACGAAGGTAAGGTGATCGCGAAGGGCGACCATGCAACGTTATTGAAAACGTGTGATTACTATTACGATACATGGCAGTTACAGCAGAATGAAACGGAGGCAGCAGCATGTTAAAAGGTGTTGATCTCAAGTACCTCAAGCACTTTTTTAAGTTTGCTAAGAAATACAAACGCTCTGCGATTCTGGGCATCGCTATGCTTCCTCTCTCTGTCATCACGAGCTTGTTGTTCCCTTGGCTGATCATTCAAGTTATTGATGTTCACCTGAGCCATGGGGATATGGATGGACTGCTCGAGTATGTCTTCTATCTCGTATGCCGTCTGGTGCCGGAATAAAAGGTGGATACCACCTATTCGTACAACCTGCGTAAAACCGGGCAATACACGATAACTGACATGCGCTCAGTGTTGTTTGCTCGCGTGCTCAAACTGCCGCGCAGCTATTTTGATAACACACCGATTGGTGTAACGCTTTCACGATTAACCAGTGATTTGGAAACCATCGGCGAGACATTTGTTCAGTCGGTTGTAGGGCTAGTTAAAGACAGCATCAATACCATTGCTCTGTTGGTGATGATGTTCTTCATTGATTGGCAGTTAACGATGATTGTGTTGATCATTATGCCGCCAGTGATGTATTTGACGGTGTATGTGAGAAACCGACTTCGTGCTCTCTATAAGGTGACTCGTTCTTCGCTGGCTCGCGGTATTGGCTTTTTACAAGAAGTCTTATTTGGCATGAAAACCGTTCAGATGTACCGAGCGGAAGAGCAAGTCGAACAACGCTACCAAGGCTATACTGATGAGTTTCTGAGAGCGCAGAAGAAAATCAATAAATACGATGCGATTTTGTTCTCGTTTATCTCTGGCATCACCTCAATCACGATCGCAATTATGATCTGGTATGGCTCTGAGCAAGTGATAGAAGGGGCACTCACCTTGGGTGTGCTTATTGCGTTCATCAACACCTTAGAGAAAGTGTTTGTTCCGATCCGTGACTTTACTTCGCAGATTGCTTCGATTCAGAGTTCATTCGCAGCGTTTGACCATATTGAAGAGCTGTTTGTTGAGCCGACTGAAGAGGAAGGGCGCAACCTGCTGCCATCTAACAAGGTTGAGAAACAGCTCGAACAGTTTGTGAGCCTTGAGTTTAAGAACGTGAGCTTCCGTTACAAAAACGACTCTCCCTACGTTCTAAAGAATGTCTCGTTTGTATTGGAGAAAGGGCATCAAATCGCGCTTGTCGGTTCGACGGGGTCGGGCAAGTCGACGATTCTGCGTCTGATCTCTAAAACCTACCAAGACTATGAAGGCAGCATTTTGTTGAATGGAATAGAGCTGTCGCAGATCTCAAGCGAAGACTCTGCTCATTTGTTCTCAATGATGATGCAAGATGTACACTTGTTTGAAGAGACAATCCAATTCAATATCGCGCTGGGTAAAACGCATTTATCTAGAGCTGAGGTTGAGCAGGCAGCGCGCTATGTTTATGCCGATAAGTTTATTGAACAATTGCCACAAAGCTATGACTTCCACTTGGAAAAGAACGGCTCCAATTTGTCTGTGGGGCAAACGCAGCTTATTTCGTTTGCTAGAGCGGTTGCACAAGGTGGACAACTGATGATGCTTGATGAGGCGACCAGCTCGGTAGATTCAATCACCGAAGACCTCATCCAAAAAGCGATGCAGCGTCTGTTTAAGGAAAAAACCGTGATTGCGATTGCACACCGTTTGAGTACCGTTCGTCACTCGGATACGATTCTGGTATTGGAACAGGGTGAAATTGTTGAGCAAGGTAATCATCAACAGCTAGTCGCACACAATGGAATTTATGCTGGCTTGTTACAAGAGTCGATTGGCGAAACGAACGATTCCCAAGTTACGGTAGCCTGATTGCCTCAAATCAGGCTGTTGCTTTCGATGGGACGAACTGGCCTTGCCTATGCTTCTCCAGTTTCTATTGTTTTCTAATATTCCCAATAGGTTAGGGAAATTAAACATATTTTTCGATTATTAATATGTTATGATCTCCCTACTACTAAAGGGGTGTCTTCGGGCATCGGGATGTATGCGAGCAAAACGTAAGTGCTTGTGTCAGTCACTTTCTGGCGAATATGGAATCGAAGATGTTGTTGGAAGAAGTTGTAGAAATTATCGAATTAACCGACTCAGATCATTTATCTCAAGCAATGGAACTGTTTAACGAGCATGGTTTTGTTGATGCTGAGTCTTTACCTTTTATGAATGTTGTTTTTGAAACAGCACCGGATCACCTTGCGAAGAAGTTGTCGCAGATTGGTTTTAAAGGTTTAGTGCAAGTCGAAAAGAATGAAGATGCATCGGGCTTCACCATTATTGATGCTGACCGTGTTCTGCTGAAAGACTCAGCTTAACTGTAAGATTCTTCTTAATTACAAGAATAAGATTCAGCTTAGTGAAAAGACTCTATCCAGTTCAGTAACACCCGTTATGATTATTTGAGGTTAACACAGTGACAACAGCAACCGTTTCATCAACAGAGCAACACATTTCCAATGAACATGCGCTTTTAGGTGCATCGTTATTAGCGTCTCAAAAAGTTGAGTTGGCTCTGTTCAGTGTTATCTCTAAATTAGCTAAAGCACTGTCAAAGGAACAACAGCAGCCACTAGGCTTGGATTTGGATATCTTTTTAAGGGAAAAGCCAAGTGAGCAAGCCTCTACGCTGAGCCTATACGAACAGACGTTTGGTGAGCAACTTCCTTTAAAGACAAATGAAATCAGCGATTTTATTTATCACCGAAACTTGGTAACTCGTGGCTTTTGGCGTGTGACTGGGGCTGATGTTAAAGGCGGTGAGAAGCTAGCGAACCCAGAGCTTTATTTAAAAGAGTTCTTGGCCAAGTGCGAATACTGGCAAGTGATGCTTGATACTCAAACCAAGTAATCAAATTGAAATAAGAAAGCCATAGCGAGCATGCTATGGCTTTTTTGTTTGTGTAAACCATGCTGTATTTTTTAAAGCAGATGATTACCACGAATACTGAGAACATCACTGATATTACTTTAAATATCCCTCCAAAATTTAAAGCATCATCTTCAATACATAGTTCCTAGAGACAAAGTGGTGTTTAAGTGCAGCACAAACATGAAGAACAACTAAACAGGCTAGGGCAATACAGCTGGCACGATGTAAATAGAAAAAGAAGCCGTTGATTGCAGGGTCGGTAATTGGGTTATTCACGCTCACTAACCAGAATAACGAATAAGGTTCTTTTAGCATCAAATAACCGGTGCTGAAAACCATAAACATCACTAGATACATCAGGGAGTGAGCAAGTTTAGCAACGCATTTTTGCCCTTCAGGTACAGACAGTGGCATGGTTGGCGATGAGCGGAAGTGACTCCAGACATAACGAACCACGAATAATGGCGTCGCAATGGTCGCCAATGACATGTTGAGCACTGACAGAAAAGAAAACAGTTCTGGATGACTGGTGACATAGTGCATCACATACCCTGCGACTGTTGCATAGATGATGACAGACGCCATGACTCAGTGCAGCACCCGGCTCATTAAATCGTATCGTGGATTGTTCAAATTAACCTCGCTCTGATCGTTATTAATATAAGATTCATCTCGATGCAATAAATCAACTCTTGGTATATTCGCATCGCGAATTAATTATATAGAACAGTATTACGCGGTATTTTTATAATTTAGAAATTAATGATGTTGCTTCAGGTGTTTTATAATTATCAATGATGTTTTAGAGTGTTGATTCCAATAAGGAGAAGGCAGAATTGCCGACTTTCTAGCTTGTCTTGCGATTAAGAGATACAGTTAACAAAGATAAAATATATAAGGAATGTATAAATGCTTCGAATCCTATTGATTGCAGTGTTCTCACTGGTAACGACCATGAGCTTTGCAAGCGAGGAAGTTAAATACTCAGAGAAAGAGTATGTAGACCGACCATTGATGGAACGCTACATCTTAGATGAGCTGAAGCAGTTGCGAATGGAACAGCAAGATTTGGAAAGGCGCTTGACCATTCAGATGACCGATCGTGAGCTTACAGTCGCCGATAAGTCATTGAACTATGCCAATGTCACGGTCACGTATTTCTTCTACATTATTGCGGGTGTTGCTTCTCTTATTGCATTGGTTGGTTGGCAATCACTGAAAGATCTCAAACACACCACCAAAGAAATGGCTGACCAGCGACTTAATTCGATTGCTCAAGACTACGAGAAGAAATTCAATGTTCTTGAAAGGGATCTTAAGCGTAAGACCAGAATTATCTCAGAGAACAACCGAGAAATCGAAATCATCAATGAGATTCACAATTTATGGCTCAGAGCGCAAAACGCTCAAACGGCCGAGCAGAAGATTGAAATTTACGATGAGATATTGAAGGTTCGTCCGGGTGATTTAGAAGCGTTGACCTATAAAGCGGATGCTGCGATGGATATGCAGGAATACCACTGGGCAATGAGCCTATGTAACCGCGTGTTAGAAGTGGATGACCAAAATGCCCACGCCTTGTATCAACGTGCTTGTTCGTATGCAAGGTTAGGAGCAGAAGGTCAGGCTATCGATGACTTAGAGCGTTCTATTGAAGCCAGTGGTTCAATGAGAGAGTTGCTAGCTGAAGAGCCAGACTTTGAGATGCTGCGCGGCTTAGATCGTTTTGAAGCGCTTTGTGAAGAGTAATGTCACATAAGGTGGTGGGCTTCACATGCCCACCATATTTTGGCAACTTTTGTGGAACGGTTTCTTACATTTCGTTTATTTTTTTCAATTAATTGTTATGTTATAACACTTACCAAGTTCCTTGTTATAACCGCTAAGTATTTTATGAAGTTCCTCCCTATTGGCCTGATCGTTATCGCTATCAGTGCATTCTCGCTTTCCGTTTTGCTCCATTTTCAATCCGAAGTACCAGAAGAAATCTCAATTCAAGTCACCCCTTATAAAGATTTATTAACTCATCAAGAGGGGGCATCAAACTTATATACAGATACAGATACAGATACAGATACAGATACAGATTCAAGC
>NZ_JACJFF010000146.1:0-11548 GCF_014164465.1 Vibrio sp. SG41-7
ACTGCTACTGCTGCATTAGAGCTTTAGAGCTTTAGAGCTTTAGAGCATTAGAGTTTTAGGCTGAATTAGCGAGCGACTGCGCCACCAAGCTCTAGGTTTGTTGGCCACGTGGTAATCGTGTTACCACCTAGGTAGATATTACCTTTGACCGTCATGGTGTCGGGAAATGTTGTAATCCCAGAACCGCCTATATATAAATCGCCATCAATCACTATCCCGTTTGGTAGCTCTGTCAAAGGCGTACGAATCACACTCAGGTCGCCTTTTACTCTAAAGCCATTGGGTAGCCTCTGGAGGGGAGTATCCGTGAGGTTAATAAATCCGCCCACTCTCACACCTCTTGGCCAACTGGTAATCTGACTACCAATCAAGTCGGCATAGCCTTTTATCTTCACTCCTGAGGGAACCCGCGAGAGTTGGCTGTTACCGCCTTTAAGACTTCCGTTTACTTCCAACCCTTTGGGTAGGCTGGTAATCGCAGTGTTCTCAATATTGAGGTTGCCATCAACGATTAACCCTGTTGGCAGTGATGTGTATGGCTTATTTCGTAAATATAAGTTTCCGTAATTATCCAGATGGTTCAATATTTGATACTGATCGAGTGGTTCAGCAGTCACATTTGTTATGGTTAAAGAACCAATAATAAGTGCAATTATTCGGAGCATAACAAGCTTCTTATTACGATAGACGTTAACACTATAAAGAAAAAATTATTCTCGCATAGTGTTTTACTCATTTGTTGGTAGGTAGAAAGGAATAAGAGACATGAAAGGTAAATTTTCGGTTCGAATAAAGCATCAAATTCTAAAATGCGTTGTGATTCTGACCTCTGCGTTTTGTTCAATATCAGTAAGTGCTAATAAAATAATATCAACGCCTGCAAAAGCGGCAGTGGTTGTCACTCAGAGTACTTCACAGCAACGAGTTTGTTATTACAATGATAAGGCATATAGTGTTGGTGCTATCGTTGAGGTCACTGGTGTTGTGATTAAATGTGCGGCTGAAAATGACTTTGAGACCAATGGTGCTCTAGGTTGGGTTGAAATAATAAAAAAGACGAGTAATAAACTCGTCTTTTAATTATATGAGTGTAAGTGCTTATATTAACGCGCTAGAGAGCGAGTCTTAAGTTCGAAAATAATTTTCTCAGCGCTTACTTCAAATTTAAAGCGTGCGTGCAATTCTGTGCTGTCTTCAGTCATCTCTGATGCTTCAAATTCAACATTGCTAGACACTTGCTTTGCTAACTCAACGTACTTAGCTAATTCAGCTTCAATAAGGGCTTTGGAGTTGCCGTAAACCGTTACCTCAGCAACCTCGTCGCCTTCTTTAATGATGAAGCCAATTTCACCTGCGCAACCGCAAGCCTCACATACATCGTTGTTACCAATATCTTGGCTCATAAATAATCCTCTTACAAAGTCTGAGGTTATTCTAACGAGCAATTTGAACTGTATCTACAAAAATTAAAACCTTTGAACTAATTTATACTGGTATGCTATGTTGTTTGTTAAGGTGTTTAATGAATATCTACATTCGCGCCGATAAATATGTATGTGATTTACCTCACGTTTTGTTGAAAAGGAATGTTATTAATTTGTCAGAATATCATTCACTTAGTTGCGTCAGGAATGATTTTATAAGACTATCTATCGCTTGATAGGTATTTATACAATGAATTTTTCGTTGGGTATTTCATATTCTAAGTCGTTATTTAAAATTATCGACTTAGGATTGTAAGGTGATTTTCGAAGAATAATTAGACAAAGTGTCCAAAGAGACATCACTGTAAAATTGTTCGTACATAGTATTTGTGTGCATTTAGTTCTAAATACTTGCGAAAAAACATCTTGCTCACATAATGCTGATAACGATTTTCATTCTGACTTCATTTGATTGAGTTAGATGGATTTACAAAGAGAAGAGCCTGAATATGCCAAAGCGTAGTAAAGAAGATACAGAAATCACGATCCAGAAGATCATGGATGCCGTTGTGGACCAGCTATTGAGATTGGGTTACGACAAGATGTCATACACGACATTGAGTCAACAAACAGGCGTTTCTCGTACAGGTATTAGTCATCACTTTCCTAAGAAAACGGATTTTACTGCTGCTTTAGACGGTCGTATTTTCAAGATGTTTATGGAACACATTGACTTTGAAAATGGCCTTGACGCATTTTCAGCTAGCTGGGTTGCAGCACTTGAAGACGCTGAGTTCCTAGCAATTTTACGTTTACTTTTCCATCATATCGTTACTGCTGAGAGCGCTCATGAGTTCGCTGCAAACGGTATTGACCGTCTATACAAGCTGACTGAAACTCAGTTTGGTGATACTAGCGGTAAAGAACTAGAGTGGTTGATTGGTAAGTCATTGATTCGCATGAGTCAGTAATCAACACACGATAAAAGAAGCTCCTACGGGGGCTTTTTTTGTGTCTGCAATTTCTCTTTCTCTTTCTCTTTCTCTTTCTCTTTTTCTCTCGCTTTTTCTCTCGAACTCATATCGCTTCTGCTATCTTGCTTTGTGCCAAATGAAGTTATTTCTTTTCTTTTTATATGCTTACGCTCGAGTCTTACATTCAACCTCAATTGCGAAAAGCTTAGCAACGCTAACTGATTATGTTTATTTCTAGAGCCTCAAACGCTCTGGGTGAGCCGTTTTATAGCTTATTGCTATGGTTACTAGCAAAATTGAGTTTAAGGCGAGAGAGAGGCTGTGAGCCAATAAAAAAGCCTCGACTAAATCGAGGCTTTGAATGGTGTCGGCGTTAGAAGGAACGAATACTCTAAATGCCCCCAGTTTTTGATTGTGTTTATTGTGCGGGATGAACCTGAGGGAAGCTCATGGTTGGGTGTTTTTCGACGATACTTTTGTATCCGTATACGTCTTCAATCATTGACGGCTTTAGCGCCTCCCAAGGACTTCCATCGCAAACTAAGTGTCCATCCTTCAATACCACTAATCGGTCGGAATATTGAGCGGCTAGGTTTAAGTCATGCAAAACTACGATAACCGCGGCACTGTGGTTGTCGGCTAGCTCTCTCGCGATCTTTAAGGTGTTGTGCTGGTGGGCAAGATCCAGTGCTGATGTGGGTTCATCAAGCATCAAGATACATTGGTCACCAGAATAGTGAAGCTGGGTTAGCACTCGAGCCAAGTGAACACGCTGTTTTTCACCGCCGGATAGCGAAGGGTAGAGCCTTTCACTCAGGTGAGTCACATCGGCAACATCCATTTTTTGACTAGCGATGTTGGTGAGCTTCTTGTTGGACTCTTGCAGAGGAATTCCACCAAGCTCGACAACTTCATGTGCCAAAAATGGGAAGGTCAACGTACTGTGCTGAGGTAGCATAGCCAGATGCTTCGCCAATTTTTGAGAAGGCCACTTGTCTTTGGTGTGTCCAAAATATTGGATATCGCCGTTGCTTGATATCTCTTGGCACAAGGCTTTAAGTAACGTGCTTTTTCCTGCGCCATTTGGCCCAAGCAGTGTGGTTACCTTTCCTGCTTCAATCTCAATAGAAACGCCATCTAATATCACTTTGCTGCCGAACTTCACTTCGATATCGGTCGCTTTTAACGCTGAAGGAAACATTAAAGGATTCTCCCTTTCTGTTGAAATAGAAGGTACAAGAAGAATGGAGCACCGATAATCGCGGTAACAATGCCCACAGGCAATTCTGCTGGTGCCAGTACCACACGAGAGAACATGTCTGCGGCTGTTAGCAATAGTGCGCCTAGCACTGCTGACAATGGCAAAAGAACTCGGTGATCTGGGCCTGCCAACATACGACCTAAATGAGGGATAACGAGCCCGATGAAACCGATCATGCCAGACAGGCTCACTGTGATACCAACGCCCGCAGCTGTCAATAGAATGAGTTTTCGTTTGAGTTTTTGTACTGGAATGCCAAGGTGTTGCGCTTCTGACTCGCCTAAGAGCAGGGCATTCAGTGACATCGCTTGACGGTAAAAAACAATAAACAGTGCTACGAGCGTAACCGCAGCAAGTAAAATGCCTGACCACTTCGCTCCAGCTAGTGAACCCATCGACCATAATGAAAGATCACGCAGCATTTGGTCATCAGCGATGAAGTTCAAGAACCCAATACCAGCCCCAGAGAGCGCACTGATCGCCACACCCGCCAACAACATGATGGTGACAGAAGTGCCGAACTTACCCGTGCCTAGTTTATAGACCAAGAGTGTGGTTAAAGCGCCACCCAAAAAGGCAAACACAGGAACGGCCGCAAAATTCATGAAGGTCGGGTATTGCAATGAGAGTTCAGAGAAAAGAACAATAGCCAACGCTGCACCTAATGCCGCGCCTGCAGAGACACCGATGATCCCCGGCTCAGCAAGCGGGTTGCGGAATAGCCCCTGCATAACCGCACCACACAAAGCGAGAATCGCGCCGATTAGCATGCATAAAATGGTTCTAGGTAAGCGAATCTCTTGAATCACTAAATTGATGTGTGGGGCTAAATCATTGTTTGGTTGGAGTAAGCTCGCTGCACTGTCAGCTAAGCTAATGTTCATTGGCCCAACGGTAATTGAGAACAGTGCGACGAAGGCTAGGGTAGCCCCTAGGCCTAACATCGATGTTTTCAGTGGGACGGATCGTAGCAACATAAAGGGCCTCAATGTCCATCGCTAGCTTCAATATCCATCACCAACATTGCGGAAAAGCGGGTTGGTAATGGAAACTGAGCTAGCAACAGTAAGAATAGGGTGGTCGAGTTATAGCGGGTAGATAAGTTATAACGGATAGATAAGAGCGTTTAATCGCTTGGCTTCTGAAAGGCTTTCGAGGCCAAGTCCGCCGACTAATGCACTGCCTTTTACGGTAATGATTTGTTTGTTCATGCCAGCAGGAGTCGCTGCTAACATAGGCAGCGATTTAAGAATGGCGTCAGCGCCGCCCATTTTTTGGTAGCTGCGGCCACTCACCAAGATGACATCAGGCTGCATTTCAACGAGTGATTCCATCGATAGTGGTTTGTAAGACGTCAGGCTTTTAGCCGCAGGGTTTACACCGCCAGCCAATTCAATGATCGCGTTTGGTGACGTTTCACCGCCAGCAACGTTCGCCGGGCGACCTTCATGCAATAATAAGAACAGAACTTTCTTCGCTTCGTTGTTGGGTACTTGGTTTGCTTTTAGTGCCGCAATCTTCTTATTTACTTCAGCTTTGACTTGCTGTGAGTGAGCTTCGGTGTGGGTAATTTTTGCGATTTGGTCGATACGCTTTAATAACCCCTCAACGTTTGCTTCGGTATTGACGATCTCGACACCGGCAGATTTCAATTGAGAAATGGCGTTGTCAGGTCCCATTTCATCTGAGCCAATTAGTGTCGTTGGCTCTAAAGCAATCAAGCCTTCTGCTGAAAGGTTTCGGTGGTAACCAATCTTCGGCAGGTTCTCTGCTTGAGGGAAATGGCTGGTCACATCAATCGCCACTAACTGCTCTTCAGCACCTAGAGCTAAAACCAATTCAGTCACAGCACTGCCCGTACTTATGATTCGAGGTTGCTCAGCGTCGTTAGCATTGGCGATAGGTGCTGTTAGTACCAAACTCATTGCAGCGATTGCGAGTAAGTGTTTGTTATTATTTAATTTGTTGAGCATTTTTAAGTCTTTCATAATAATTTCTTTATACTTTCTTCTGATGGAGAGTAATCGCGAAGATACTCAGTGAGCAGTTCGTTCGCATATTGAGTTCGAATCGATAGAGAGGTTTAGCTCTGCTTCTTTGGTGTTAGTAATCAAGAGCCAAACTTCATGAAAATAGAGAGTTGTTCTAGCCATCTTCAGTGAGCAATTGAGTCGCTGGTATTCCGTTCTCTTGAAGGAAAGACAGCAATTTCACTAGGTTCTCAACGTTGGCGGCTTTATCTGCACCAATGATGATCGGCTTCTTGTCTGATGTGCCTGTTTCTTCTAGCAATGCAATCTTGAAGTTTTCCCAGTCGATGTACTCTTGGCCGTTAATCGCCCAGTAGGGTTCGTGATCTAAGATATTGACGCTAATCGAATCTTTATGAACTTCAGAAACGTTCTTAATATCAGAGCTCGGCAGTTCGACTTCTAATGACTCCAACTTCACCGATGCTGTCAGCAGCAGGAAAACCATCACGATAAAAATGATGTCGAGCAGCGGTGTTAAGTCCGGAGCTAAACTTTGTGTTTGAGATGAGTGGGGCGTTTTAATCATGCTTGTCTCGCATCACCGACAGCGACTTTGTTTAATGATGAATCTTTAGTTTCGTCAGACTGATTAGTTTGAATCGACATGCCTTCTAACCACACATTCACATAATTCAAAGTATGTTCTAGCTGCGCCAAAACCCTATCGGCCCAAAGTCCAAGCAGTTGAGACCCTGAGATCGCAGGCAGTGCAATCATCAAACCTGCAGCTGTGGTTCTCATTGCTAAGCCAAGGCCGTCAGCTAGATCGTTAGGTGTAATACTTCCGGTGGTAGCAGCTACACCTTTGAACATCTCAATAAGACCAAGCACCGTACCAAGCAAGCCAATTAGTGGACTGATCACGCCGATTAAACCAAGCAATCTTAAACCTGCATGCAGCTGGTGGCGTTTTTCTTGTAGCCAGATGCCTGCCGCATCTTCACGTAGTCCTTTCGAAAAAGAGTGGTGAGCAAGCAACATCGAGACGCCCTTGTACAGCAGCGGTCGTTTACCTGAAATAGACTGAGCGAGAGCCTCAATCTCTTTGCTGTTGGTTGGCGAGATCTGATTGAGTTCACGGCGAATGGCGCGTTTGCCAACACCAATGCTTAGCATGACTTGGAAGACTCGTTCAGCGATGATCATTGCGGTTAATGCTGAACAGATAAGAAGAGGCCAAGTCATTAAGCCAAGTTGATCTTGTAAGTAACTGATTTGTTGCATGATTAATCCAACCTAAAACGAACAGGTATTTGTACACGGTGAGCAATCGCTCGACCATTGACAGTGTGAGGTGAGAATTTCCATTGTTTAATGGCATCTAAAGCGGCGTTATCGAGCATTAGTGCGCCTGATGAATTTACTAATGCTTGTTTGATTTGTTTGCCTTCCGCGTCTAACCAGACCTCATAAGTTGCGACCCCTTCAACGCCCCGACGTCTAGCTTGGCGCGGGTAATTCGGTGGTGTGGGGCGTGAAGAAAAAGAGGGCTTAGTCACTAATACGGGCTCTTGGTTTGATACGCCTTGGTTTACTTGCTGAGGTTGGTTGGCAGACTCGGCCAGATTTCTATCGACTTTCTTATCGGCCAGTTTTTCTGGTTGAGGCGTTGGTTTGGACTTTGGTTCTGGTTTTAGTTCTGGGCGTTTTTTCTTAACGACCTTTTTCTCTGTCTTTGGTTTCTTTTGAATCGGCTTCTTTTCAACAACCTTTTTCTCTACTTTCTTGGGTTGAGGCTTATTGGTGATCGCTTTTTTCTTTGGTGTCGGTTTGGCTTGCTTTGGCTCAACGGCCTTGGGTTCGACAGGTTCAGCTTGTGAGACCGTTTCTTTGATTAGTTCTGGTTCAACCGGCTCTGTGATGGTTTTTTGTTGAGCTGGAGAAGGCGTGCTCTTGGGAGTGAAGTTGATTGATACCGTGTTCGATTGGCTACCTGCAGGCATCGCGAATACTTTGGATTCTTGAGCAACAAATAATAGCGCTGCATGAATCACTAACGATGCACCGCCTGCAATAACATATCTAGGAACGTTCACACTCAATCCTTTACCAAATCCAAAATCTGTATCGGATTATTGCTTAGAATCTAAATAAGATCAATTATCAATTGCATTATCATTTGCGTCTATTTATGATTATTTCAGTTTTAGCGAATAGTCTTCCAGACTTTGCTATGTAAGTGTTTAGAGAGATTATATGAGTCTTAATATCTATAAGTATGACGAATCAGTCTTGGGTATTTCTAGCCCTGATCCGCTTCGTTTTGCGTTTGCTAAAAAGCATTCTGCCCATGCCGGAGGAAGTTCAATTCCGGTCGACCCGAGCAAGAAGTTGGAGCTCTTTGATGAACTGATGTTAAGTGAAGGGCAAAAACAGGATAAACGTTGCTTGTATATCCATATTCCTTTTTGTCGTGTGCGTTGTACGTTCTGCAATTTCTTTCAAAATGCCGCAAGCCGTAAATTAGTGGATGAGTATTTCGATGCACTGATGGTCGAGCTAAAGCAGAAAGCCAAAACACCTTGGGCTCAGTCTGGACTATTTCACGCTGTCTATATTGGTGGCGGAACACCCACCGATTTGTCACCTCAACAAGTTGAGCAGCTTGGTAAAGCCATTCGTCAATATTTCCCACTAGCAAACGACGTGGAAATGACCTTGGAAGGACGCATCAATCGCTTTGGCGACGAGATGTTTGATCGTGCGCTTGAAGGTGGCTTCAATCGTTTCTCATTCGGTATTCAAAGTTTCAATACTCAGGTTCGACGCAGTGCTAAGCGCTTGGATGACCGAGAAGTGGTGTTGGAACGTATCAGTTCATTGAGCCGCACTGAACAAGCTCCGATCGTTCTGGATTTGCTGTACGGATTACCGCACCAGTCTATGGAAGTGTTCCAACAAGATTTAGAAGACTACATGTCTACTGGCGCACACGGCATTGACCTCTACCAACTGATCGTTTCGGGCAATGCTCCTATGCTTAATCTCGTTGAGAAAGGAAAAATCCCACCACCGGCCAATACGCCAGATAAGGCGAGTATGTATTTGGCGGGTGTTGAGTTCATGGCAAAAAATAAAGTGAAGCAACTGAGCGTGAATCACTGGACTCGTGATAATCGAGAACGCAGCATTTACAACAGCTTAGCGAAAACTTATGCCGAAGTTCTACCCATTGGTTGTGGCGCTGGTGGCAACATCGGTGGTCATGGAGTAATGCAACATCGAACTTTAGACAGCTACATGGAGTCTATAAAGCAAGGTCAATTGCCTATAGCCATGATGACCAAGCAAAGCTCATTAGAGCCAAGCTTCTCTTCATTGAAGGCAGGTTTTGATTCTGGTGTTGTTAGAAGAAGCACATTACCGACCTTTATGGGACAAGACACGTTCGACTACCTAAAGCCTTTGTTCGCGCATTGGGAAAAGAACGGTTTAGTTGAGCTTTCGGAAGATTATCTGAGCCTGACTATTGCTGGCAGCTTTTGGGCGGTAAGCCTAGCGCAGAGTGTGATTCAAGTGCTTAACGCTGAATACCAAGCCATGCACCCAGCACCGAAAGCATCAGGTTCAGGCGTTCACCCGCATGCAAGTTTAAAGCACGCTTAATATCGAATTTTTAGTTTATACCTAGGGCGTGTTGACCTTTCGAGGTTAAATTTTGTTCGAGATAAAAGCGTTTTAATCGCGGCGAGGGGGAAGTAGCCTAGTCATTCTAAGCAAATCTCCCTCAACAAAGAGTAGAACGCTTTTAGCCGAACCCTTCGGGCAGCGTTTGCTGGTCATTTCTACTACGTTATTGGCTTCTCATGTAGGCTAGCTACACATCAAAGCCTCTGCCTTGTATAAATACCCAGCAACTCGCTGCAAAAATCAGCTCGATAGATCAACACGCCCTAATGTCAATTACTCGTTTATACGGAACATATTCAATGACAGTTACAACATTAGAAATGACACAAACCCTAGAACAACGTGTCGCACGCATTCTAGAAGAAGAACCAAAACTGCTTCCTACTGCGATTGCTGAGAAGTTAGGCGTTTCAGAAGTTGAAGTAGTGGCTGCTTTTCCAAACGACATGGCGGTAATGTTAGATGGCAGCCGTGCTCAAGAGATTCTAGAAGGTTTGGTTGGTTGGGGCCCGGTGACCACAATTATGCATTCATTTGGCTCAATCTTCGAAGTAAAGGCGCCGTTCCCTAAAGGCAAAGTAGCACGTGGTTACTACAACCTAATGGGCAAAGAGGGCGAGCTTCATGGTCACCTGAAACTCGACAACGTTAAACAGATCGGTTTAGTGAGCAAGGCGTTCATGGGTCGTGAAAGTCATTACTTCGGTTTCTTCAGTGAAACGGGCGAGAACATTTTTAAGATCTACCTAGGCCGCAATGAAAAGCGTGAGCTTATTGCCGACCAAGTAGAACGCTTCAAAGCGCTGAAAGAACAAGCTTAAGTACAGTCAATAGTAAATAATCAGCAGCAATCTTACATAGAGTTGCCAACTGGCTTAAACAAGATATCAATGCTCGAGGATCGTTTAGTTCGCTCATGATCGCTCAACCTCGGGCAAAAATAATAAATCAGAGAAGAAGAAAGGAATTACCCATGGAACAGCAAGTAAAACAAGAACGTCTACAAGGTCGCCTAGGTCCAGAAATTAAAGAGTTTCGCCAAGAGCGCCGTACCCTTCAACTTGCAACGGTTGATGAAGAAGGTCGCCCGAACGTAAGTTACGCGCCTTTCGTTCAGAACCAAGAAGGTTACTTTGTTCTAATTTCTGATATTGCTCGTCATGCTCGTAACTTGAAAGCGAACCCTCAAGTCTCTTTGATGATGATTGAAGATGAAGAGAGCTCGAAGCAGCTTTACGCACGTAAGCGTTTAACGTTTGATGCTCAAGCAAGTGTTGTTGAGCGTGAAACCGAACTTTGGACTCAAGTGATTGGCCAGATGCAAGAGCGTTTTGGTGAAATCATTGATGGTTTGAGCCAACTTCAAGACTTCTCTCTATTCAACCTTAAAGCAGAGAATGGCCTATTCGTTAAAGGCTTTGGTCAGGCATACCAAGTATCGGGTGACGACCTAGTAGATTTCGTTCACCTGCAAGAAGGCCACAAAAAAGTGTCTAACGAGTAATCTCGTTTAACCGATTTCTTCAGGAGCCCTCCAATGTGAGGGCTTTTTTATGTCTAAATCAAAGAGTTTGGTATATTGGCGTTTGATGACTATTTATGTGTAAGGATCGGTACGTGAAACCAGTAAGTCGAGATTGGGACGAGTTTTGTTATCCGTTTATCTATGAAGACAGTCCTATCTGTGATTTTGAGATTTTGTCGGATGAACTTTGTTGCCGAGTTGGATTGGTGTTGTCTTTAGAGCTAGAGCCTCAGGTTCGTGAGATCCTGCAACGCTTGCAGCCAAACATCTATCACTTGAATGGCTCTGTGCGCGGTAAGCTTGCCATCACCGAGTCTGAATTGGTCGAGCTCAAGCAAGACTATCATCGTATCCGTGAGCAGCTAGAAGGCGGGTTCAAAGGGTTTGTCTTACCCGGCGGGCATCGAGTGTCTAGTGAACTTCACTTGTGTCGTTGTCAGGCTAAAAAGGTCGTGCGAGCTTTGGTGAGTATTGAACATCATGAAAGCAAAAAGTCGCCAGACCCGATTCTTTTCAAATACGCCAACTTAGTCGCGAACACACTCTATGCATTGGCGTCTTTTACCAATCATGTCAATGAGGTAGAGGAAGTGGAATTTGTGAGTAAGAGCTATTCTATGCCAAAGAAATCTTAAGGAAGAGCTCTATATTGATTCATATCTAATATCTAATCCTTAAGAAGCTAAGAAGCTAAGAAGCTA
>NZ_JACJFF010000147.1:0-11489 GCF_014164465.1 Vibrio sp. SG41-7
TCAATGATAATCATGTGCGAATTTCTCATGTTTTTTTACTTCATGATCAGATCGTGATTATCTAAAAAAGTTCCCTGTAAAATAAATCCTTTATTTTCAATGATTAAAGTTCGATCCCGCCCTTCCACAAGTACAGACTTGCAGTAAATCTATCAAGCTGCGATTGAAAAAGAAGCCCTACCGGCACAAGAGCATTTGGGTGATAAATGGGATGACAAGTCGTTCAAATAAGTCGATCGTGACGGCTCTTTGGAATTATCTCTACATTTTGTCCAGTGAGCCTCAAAATATCCGTAAAGCAATTTACATGATGAAAGCGATTGAGTCACTTAATTGAACGATTAGACAAGTAACTGATAAACGTATAGAGCCAAACGTTTTCGTGACTGAAAGTTCAGTGAAGTACTAGCCTTGAAAGGAACTAAGCCATTTGGTACGGTCGAGTTCCCCCCGAACTCGACCTGTTCCAGACGCGCAAGCAAAGGCGTTTGGTTTCTGGCGTACTCATAAATTAACCAATTTCAGTTTGTTGTGTAAATAATCAATAGCTTGGCAATTGATAGGTAGGTCGTATTTTGCTGTGTAAAAGCATAGAAATGAATGATGGTGAGAGTGAGGGCTGAACTCATGCAAGGAGGCTGGCGTATTAAAGCGCAAGGGCTGACACAATATGAAACATGGCTTGCCAGTTAATAATATCGTTAAGTTTAAATTTGCAGAGATTTATAACTAGCTAGTGGAGTGTGCTAGTTTTAAGAGTTGGTCATCTTTTATTCTGGTGTTATACACTGCTTTTTATTTCTAGGTTGGATTTAGTGTCTGAATTATTAAATCTGACGGGATAAATGATTGTTTAATGTTGATTTGGCAAGATCTTCAAGTATCCTTTATGTAAATAAAACGTTAAATATCGAAAGTTAATTAACAATCATTAAGGAGTCGATGATGTTACATGCTCACGAAAATACCCTACATATTACCCACCTCAGTAACCACGCAGTTAAGGAGTTGTCACCATCATTTTCTAAGCTACCAAGCACAGAGCATGCAGATGGCCAGTTTCGATTGAGAAGATACTCGGTGGTTCAATTCAGTAATGGACAAGTCGTTGAGCAAGACAAACATAACTTTGTTCAGTCTGAAAACATTAATCACTTTCAAGGTGACGTCGTTCGTCAGTTCGAGCCAATTGAAGCGAAGATTCTAAGCAGTGAAGGCATGCAGGAAATGTGTGAACTGTTTATTGAAACCAATGGGCTTGAAGACGGGCAAGAAATCGAAATCCATCAGATCCGCATTGCCGCTATTTTTGAAGAAACTCAGGTTGCTCCTGAAGGGGTTCACCAAGACGGTTTTGACCATATCGCTTTGATCGGTGTGAACCGTCACAACATTGTGGGTGGTGAAATCATGCTGTATCAAGACTCACATGAAGCGCCATTCTTTAGAAAGGTGTTAGGTGATGGTGAGGTTGCGATGCTGGCAGACAGTAAGCTTTGGCACAATGCACAACCGATTCGCACCATAGACCACGATGAGATGGGCTATATGGATGTGTTTGTTCTAACAGCTAAGGATGCGCGCAATGTCCTTCACTCTTAATGATGTGCGCCAACAGTTTAGTGCTTTAGGCCAATATCATAACGGCAAGCCTGTGACCTTTTTTGATGGGCCAGGTGGCTCTCAGGTGCCTGAGAATGTTTTAGCTTCGATGACCGAATACCTAGGGCATTTTAATTCAAACCTAGGCGGACACTATTTTTCTAGCCAAAAGACCACAAGCTTAATGCAGCAAGCGCGAGAAGCGGCGCAAGCACTGCTTAATGCGGAGTCTTCTGGCAACGTTGTGTTCGGCGCGAACATGACATCTCTGACCTTCCAACTTAGCCGAGCGATCAGCCGCGATTGGAAAGAGGGCGATGAAGTTATCGTCACGGCGTTAGACCATTACTCAAATGTATCGAGCTGGCAGCAAGCGGCAGACGATAAAGGCGCGATTGTTCGCCAAGTTCGCGTAGACGAGTCGGATTGCAGTTTGGATATGGCTCACTTTGAGTCGCTGCTTAACGAGAAAACCAAACTTGTCGCGGTGACGTTTGCTTCGAATACGACAGGTTATATTGTTGATATGGCGAAAGTGATCGAGCTTGCACATCAGCATGGTGCTCAGGTTTATGTCGATGCCGTGCATTACGCGCCACACCACTTGATAGATGTTCAGCAACTGAATTGCGATTTCTTAGCGTGTTCAGCTTATAAGTTCTTCGGCCCGCATGTGGGTATTGCTTATGTTGCACCTCAATGGCTACACACGTTAAAGCCTTACAAGGTTGAGCCTGCAACCAATATCGGCCCAGGTCGATTTGAGACAGGTACGCAAAGCTTCGAAGGCCTTGCCGGTGTGATTGCAGCGGTAGATTACTTGGCGCAGTTAGGCGATCCCGCCGATTCATTGCGTTCTCGTTTAGAGCAAAGTTACGCGCTGTATAATAAGCACGAGAGCCAACTCAGTGAATACTTCCTTAAACGCTTGGCCGATCTTGAAGGTGCAAAACTTTATGGGAAAACCGAGTTTGATTCGAATCTAAGAACTCCCACGTTTGCGATTACCTTTGATGATCACTCTCCAGAGTTCATTGCCAAGAAGTTGGGTGAACATAATATCTGTGTGTGGAACGGACATTTCTACGCATTAGGTTTGGTGAAACAGTTGGGTATTGAAGAGCAGGGCGTGGTGCGTATTGGTTGTATGCATTACAACTCGATTGAAGAGATCGACTTGCTGTTCAATGTGCTTGAAGGGATCTTGCGAAGTAACTAGCGAGAAGCCATTAGCAAGAAGTAATTAATAAGAAGTCACTTGCCTTTGTTGTTTGTGCCTTTAGATCGAAAAAAGAGCATACTTCTCTCACTAATATTGAGGTGGAAGTATGCTCTTTTTGTTTGATTGAGCTTATTTGATCAACGCCAGTTATTCGAATAAGCCCTTGATTTCACTAAGACAGGTGCTTAACCAGAGTTGCACCTACAGCGTGCGCGCTGGTTGGGTTTTGGCCAGTAATCACTCGATCATCAACAATCACAAGCTCTTGCCAAGGTTGAACCTTGTTGAAACGCGCTGCGCTGCGAGCAAGAGACTCTTCCAATAGGAACGGAATGTCATTGATTGTGCCAAAGTCGATCTCTTCTTCACGAGTAAAGCCAGTCACCGATTTAGAACTCAATAGCTTCTCGCCGTTGCTTAAAACAATCGGAAGCAGTGCTGCTGGGCCGTGACATACTGATGCGATCACACCGCCATCTTCATAGTGCTTAGCCGCAATAGCTGCGAATTGCTCGTCGGTTGCTAAGTCAGAAAGCAAACCGAAACCACCTGGGTAGAAGATAGCATCGTAGATTTCTACGTTAATTTGGCTTACAGGAATCGTGTTGTTGATACGGTTCTGGAAGTCATCATCAGCCAAGATCTCGGCGTTTACTGAATCCCCTTCAATATCGGTTCCATACAATGGGCCTTTGCCACCCTTGATAGACGCGATGTCGTATTCAAAACCCGCAGCAATGATCTCTTTGAGAGCATGAGTCAGTTCAGGCGCGTAAGTACCGTTCGCTTGATCTGTGTCGCCTAGTGTTGCGTGGTTAGTTACAGGTATTAGTATTTTTTTCATGATTCGTCCCTTTGAGCACGTTTGTTTGGTTTCAGCGTCATTGTTTTACTTTAGGCATCGTGGTTTTTATTTAGAAAACCAAAGTTTTCAATTTAGATACCGCTGTTTCGTTACCTGTAATACTAGTAGTAAACCATTTGAGTGATAATATGCCGAATAGGCAAAACATTATTGCTATATAGCAATAGTCTGATGTGAATTAGTCGAATGTGAATTCGTTAGACGTTAACAGGTGAAGTATGGATAGCTTTGAAGGGATTAATGAGTTTGTTGCGGTAGCCGAATGTCACGGATTTTCTGCAGCAGCAAAACAACTGGGTTGCAGTACCAGTCATGTAAGCCGCCAAGTTTCAAGGTTAGAAGAGAGAGTGGGTGTGGCACTGCTTGCACGCTCTACACGAATGGTGAGCCTGACCGAATCGGGTCACACCTATTATCAGCAGTGTAGAGATTTGGTCATTGGGCTTCAGCAAGCGAACGAGCAAGTGACTTCTCAGCAGACTCAGCTTAGCGGTACTTTGCGTGTGAGTGCGGCAGGCGCGTTTGCAGAAAATCATGTCGCGGCGGCGCTGATGGAGTTTGCTAAAGAGCATCCTGAGCTCACCATAGAAATGAATTTCAATACCAAGATGGTTAACTTCATCGAAGATGGCATCGATTTCGCGATTCGTTATGGCCGATTGGACGATTCAGGATTGGTGGCAAGAAAGCTCGTCGATCGCCCGATGGCGGCGGCAGCCAGTAAAGACTACATAGAGCAATTTGGTACGCCGACTCATCCAGAGCAGTTAAAAATGCACAGCTGTATTATCGCCAACAGTGATCAGTGGCTATTTGAGAAAGAGGGCAAGCCGTTAAATGCAGTTCGAGTACATGGGCGCTGGCGCAGTAATAATTCGAGTGCAGTACTGAAAGCATGTGAAGAGGGGCTTGGTGTTGTCTACCTACCTAAGAGCAGTTTCAATGGTGGCCTTAGTAATGGAAAGCTTGTCCCGGTGCTAGAAGAGTATTGGGGAGCAGGAACCAGCAGTTGGGTCGTATATCAAAACCGTCGTTTTTTACCCCAGAGAGCAAGATTGGCGATCGACTTCTTAGTCGCTTACTTTTCGGATTGGAATGAATAACCGACAAGGTTTCAAGCTAACAGCCAACAAGATAGAAGTGAATAATAAAAGGATTTCAAAAGAGTCGTGATTAGCTCTAGCTATCGATTTTAGAGCGGAAAACAGAAAAGCTAATGCTTACATAGATATACGTTATCTTTTTTTGTTTTTTGACGCGAGTAATAGGATTGAGATACTTGTCTACTTTTAGTGACTCGTGTTAGCGATAGAATTGTAGAGAAGCCCGTAGCAGTACGATATACTAGATACCATATTAATGCCCCTAACGCGTGAAAGATTGTGTGGAAGCGTTGGCAGGATGTGTTGTTATGCTCCAGTTTGTGGAGTATAGCGAGAGTGCGGAGTTGGCAATGTCTTCAATAAATTTCGAATCCACGTACGGTGTAATAACTATTCAAGATATGAATGTAGTTAGTGTTGACGCTAATTATGCTCGCATCTATGGATACCCATCACCCGAAGAACTACTTACTAATATAGATAGCTTCCTAGATCTAATCTCAGAAGAATACCATGTTTTAGCCTATCAAAATTACCTTGAAACGATCAGTGGTCAACGCGATCCGCAGGTCCACACCTATGTTAATGTTGATCGCAATGGTCGAGAGTTCACAGTGTTCTCTATTGACCATGTGACAGAGTGGCAAGGTCGGCCAGCACTGCAAGTCACGGTGATCGACCTTTCCCCTGCGATCCAGCTACAAAATGCGGTGCGTGAACAAGATAAGATGTATCACGATATGATCATGCAATCAGGGCAGGGCATCTTGGTTCACCGAGAGTTCAAACCGCTGATGGTCAATCAATCGTGGGTTAAAATGCAGGGTGGTTCTTCCATAGAAGAAGTTTTAAAGCTGGACTCTATCCTTACATTGGTGCCAAAGCAGAATACGGATGGCATCAGTAAGCACTATCAAGCGATCGTGTCGGGTGAATTGTCGGGAACCAGCACTGTGGTTGAAAACATTGGGTTCGATGGCATTCATCGATTCTTCAATATTTACGATAATGCGATTACTTGGCAAGGTCAGCCGGCCGTTCAGGTTGTGCTCGAAGATGTGACTCAAAAGGTGATGTTGGAAAAGCAATTGGTTCATCAAGCGAATTACGATGAAATGACTGACTTACTCAATCGCAGAGCGATTTATGAGTGGTTAAGGGAACATATTGCCTCTGATACTCATGTCGTCAGTATGCTGCTTGATATCGATGACTTCAAATCGATCAATGATACTTACGGCCATATGGTGGGCGATGAGGTTATTTGCGCATTGGCTAACATTACTAAACGTAATGTTGAGAAAGTGGGTGGAGTGGCAGGCCGCTGGGGTGGAGAAGAGTTTATTCTCTTTATTCCCAATGCGTCACCTAACGTTTCGCGAGAAGTTTCTGATCAGATCCGACAGCAGTTTAATCAGGTCGAGTTCAAAGTGGGCGAACAGATTCGTTTTAATGTGAGTGTGAGTATCGGAGTGAGTGATAGTCGCTCTTGCGAAGGAAAAGTGTCCATCGATGCACTCGTCAACCTCACAGACCAATCTTTGTATCGAGCCAAAGCGAATGGAAAGAACTGCGTGTGTGGAGAAGTGTTTGCCAGCGATATAAGCCAAGCATTACCGCACTAGACGACTTCAATCTATTGAGTAAACTCGATCAATTTAGCACACCCAATCAATTTGGAAGCATAAGCAATAAATCTAGAAGCATAAGCTATAAATCTAGAAGCTTAAGTAACAAAGCTAACTAGGGTGTCACCCCGTTATAATGTTTGGTCATGATACAAAAATGCCCTCAAGCAATTGCTGAGGGCATTTTAGTTTTAGCTCATCAAAGCCGTTTAGCTTTCACCGATCAAAACCGTTTAGCTTTGGTTTATCAAAACAGCGAACATCTCAAAACCGTTGGCTTACTAAGCAGAAACTTCTACTTCGTAAGAGCCAAATTTACGGATGTTAATCACACCAGTATCCAAGATAAGGTATTGGCCTTTGATACCTTGCAGCACGCCAGATACTTCAGGGTTCTTGTCAAAGTTATGAGAAACAATCTTCACTGGGTGCTGCTCAACTGGGTAGCTGAGTGAAGTGATGTTCTCACTAAGAATCTCGATTGCATCGTCGCCAAACTTCGCTCTGATCTCTTGGATTTTATCCTCAACCAACGGCAATAGTTCTTTGGCTTTTTCTACCAACTCCATATCGTCGCCGTCGCCTTTAAGCAGCGTGCGCCAGTTGGTTTTGTCAGCAATATGCTTTGCTAACTCAACTTCAATCAGGCCAGAAATCTGACGTGTTTTTACCTTCAAGATCGGCAGACCTTGAGTGGCACCTTGGTCAATCCAGCGAGTAGGGATTTGAGTGTGACGAGTGATACCCACTTTTAGGCTTGATGTGTTCGACAGGTAAACGAAGTGATCAACCATGCAGTTCGCTTCGCCCCATTCAGGCTCACGACAAGTACCTTCATCGTAGTGGCAAGTTTCTGGCTTCATGATGCACATGTCGCAGCTTGCTAGCTTTCTCATGCACACAAAGCAGTGGCCTTGAGAGTAGCTTTTCTTGGTTTTCTTGCCACACGAGCAGCAAAAAATATTACCGGTGTGAGTGAGGTTGATGGTTTTACCAATCAGAGGGTTTAGCTCTACAAACTCTTCACCGACAGGTAAACGGTAGGTAACCGCACCATCGAGCGAAGCACTCATTTTCTTGAGTGTTCCTTTTGCTAATAAAGACATGACATTACTCGTTGTATTTTGATTATTATTTCGTCGACTCGGAAGCTCTGTAAGCAGGCGTTACGGTTAACGATGATTATGCGATGAGTATAACAAATAGAGTCCGTTTTTATACGCAATATTACTTGATTATTGCGATGGATAATTGATGAGTAAACGCTCGCTCAAAATTATGGTATGACATTTTGTTCAGGCGTGATATAACGTTTTTTAGTAAATTATTGGCATTAAGATCACTAATTTACCTAACTTATTTTTTATCGTTAAATCCCAACTATAGGGACCTTAAGCCGGAAGCTTAGACGTGAAGTGGATCCATAAAATAGTCATCTTTTTAGTTATCACGACACTGGCGATTGTCCAGTATTACCGTGTGAGCGGAAATCGTGTGATAACGGCAATTACGCCGGATAAATATGAGTTTATCGCGACCAGCGATCAAGTGGATAAGGGTGTCAGTACGTCCCAATTATCTTATCAAAATGGCCAGTATATTCTCGACTGTGAGCTTAAAAAGTCTGAGTATCCGTGGCCTTATTGCGGCCTATCGATTCGTATCAACCCAGACATTACCACTGGCCTTGACCTTTCGCAGTACCACACCTTTAGAGTCAATATTGATTACCATGCGGAGGCCGATTCTAGCGGTCGTTTGCGAACTTACCTGCGTAATTACAATCCTGCTTATTCGGTTCCTGATGACGAGTACACGCATAAGTACAACGGAATGGAGTTTTCTCCTGGCGTGGATGGTGGTGTGATTGAGATTCCGATCAAAAACCTGCAAGTAATGACATGGTGGTTAGCGGATAACGAGATTGCGCTAGAGCATTCAGCGCCTGAGTATTCGAATGTGAATATGGTCGAGTTTGCTACTGCGTCTGGAGCGAAGCTGGGCCACCACAGAATAGTCATCCGCAGTATTGAATTTGAAGGCTCTTATATATCCGCAGAAAGTCTGTTCTTGATTCTACTGTTTGTTTGGGTTGGTACGGGCACCGTATTCTTATTGTCTGAGTTAAACCGTTCAAGAAAACGCATGGTGCTTGCAGAGAAAAGACATCATCACTTAAAGAACGTCAATCGAGCACTGAGAGAGCAAAACTTTGAGTTTTCAGAAAAGGCTCATCGTGATGAACTGACTGGGATTCTCAACCGACACGCGATTCGTGATTGGCTAAAAATGCAGTCTCAGCAGTTAAAGCAAGGGCATGGAAAGTTGAGTATGTTGTATCTCGATATCGACTACTTCAAGAGCGTCAACGATAAATACGGACACCAAATGGGTGATCATATTTTACGAGAATTCAGCATGGTGGTTGGCAGTTCGATCAGCGCGACAGATAAATTGGTGCGCTGGGGTGGTGAAGAGTTCATTGTTTTTTGCCCGGAGACTGAGGCTGGTGAAGCACAGAGAAAGGCCGAGAAAATCCGACTTTTGGTCAGCCAACACCTTTGGGTTCATGGCGATCCACTCACTTGCAGCATCGGTATTGCTGAGATGAAACAAGAGCGGGTGACAGAGACCATTGCTCGCGCTGATGAAGCTCTATATCAAGCGAAGCATTCAGGCCGAAATCAGGTGATCTTGAGTCACTAATCTGAAAATTGTTTTGGTAAGTTTATAAGCCACACGTGCATATGTGACGTGTGGCATTTTTATGGGCGCTATATGAGTTTACCCTCTAGAGCCTTTGTTGATTTGCTTGGATAACGTATAAAAAATGATTTCACTGTTCTTTAAATGTTTGCTTGGTGCAGCGGCTGTTTTGTTGATTGCGCTGCTGTCGAAAAGTAAGAGCTTTTACATCGCAGGGTTAGTGCCGTTGTTTCCAACCTTTGCTCTGATTGCTCACTACATTGTTGGCACGGAACAAACCATGGTGGAGTTACGTACCACGGCACTCTTTGGCTTGTTCTCGCTTGTACCATACGCGGCTTATCTTGGCGCGGTTTATGTGTTCAGTTATCGCTACAATTTGGTATCGACGCTTTCTTTAGCCACTGTCGTTTGGGTTATGTGTGCTTCTATGCTGCTGTTAGGTTGGACGCGTTTGGTGCCAAGTGTGGCGTGAGAGCCAGATCTTAGAACGGTAATGAGTGGTTGGTGGCAAGTTGATACAAAAAAGGCGACAAGCTGACACAAAAAAGGTGGCGCGGGGCCACCAAAAGGGAAAAGCGTTTCTTGTTTCTAGATGCCCGTTTAGCTGGTTTTGTTAGTTAAACTGATCTTGCTAGTTAAACTGATCTTGTTAGCTGATCGGGCATTTTTGTACTGGTTGAGCCGGGGGAAGCTGCAACCAGATGTTTTTGAGTGTGGGGGGGCATTCCTATAAGCTCTTGTCTATAAACATAAGTCTATAGGGCGTTAGTGCTTACCAAAAGATCCACGCGAACAGTGTTAGCACTAGAATACAAACTAGGTTCAACACCATACCGACTCGCATCATTTCTTTTTGTTTGATATGACCAGAGCCAAATACAATCGCATTAGGTGGTGTCGCGACTGGTAGCATGAAGGCACAAGATGCGGCAATCGCAATCAGTGCAGATAAGATAACAGGTGACATACCCAGCGCTTCAGCAATGGTTGCAAATACAGGGACAAGCAATGCCGCACTCGCTGTGTTACTCGCAAACTCCGTTAGGAATACCACGAACGCTACCACGGCTAGAATCGTAAGAAGCACGCCTGCTGTTTCTAAAAATCCGCTTAGTGAGTGTGCTAGGAATACGCTGGTTCCAGTCGCTTTCAGAATGTTACTTAAACAGATACCGCCACCGAACAGGATAAGCACACCCCAATCCGTTGTCTTCTCGACATCTTTCCATTCAACCGCTCTAGAAGCGCCAAGCAGTACAATGGCACCAATCGCTACCAAGCTATCAAACTTAGAGAATCCGCCAATCATTGCGTTGATTGGTTTTCCGAATATCCAAAGCGTTACGGTTAAAAGGAAGATAGACAGTGTGATTTTTTTGCTGTTTGTCCACTCTACAGGAGCGTGGTCTAGCTCAAATTTATGGTCGAGCTTTGGCTTAGTCATCACGTACAGGACAACCATTGTGATTGGCAATAAGATCATTGAGATAGGTAGACCTAGCGCCATCCATTCTGTGAAACTTAAACCAACTTCTGCGGCAGCAATTGCGTTTGGTGGGCTACCCACTAAGGTTGCGATGCCACCAATCGATGCACAGTAAGCGATGCCTAGTAGCACGAACACGTAGGTGTTACGGTCTTCACTTTGGTCAACTTTGTTCATGATGCCTAGAACAAGAGGAAGCATCATTGCTGTGGTGGCTGTGTTTGAGATCCACATGGATAAGCCTGCACTCACACCGAACAGCATGAACACGGCGACCGACATTCTGCCTTTTGCAATCAACAGTACTTTGTCAGCAATTGCTTTATCTAACTCTTGCTTGTTCAGCGCGGCTGCCAATGCGAAGCCACCCATGAACAAGAAGATGATTGGGTTCGAAAAGTTAGCCAGCGCAGCGGGCGTGTTGAATACACCAAACAAGACAGCCAATAGGGGAACGAGCAAAGCGGTGATGCTGACGTGAATAGCTTCTGTTAACCATAAAATGGCAACGAACACGAGAATACTCAAACCCGTATTCACTTGTGTTTCGAAAGGAAGATTATTGAGCAAAAGTGCAAATAACGTGAAATTACCAATTAAGATCATGCTGTTGCGGGTAAACAACCAGTGTTTCAGTGTAGTAACAAGTGCCGTCATAAGACGCTCCTTTTGTTATCCTCGTTTTATTGGTGCACGACTTCATTGAGTCGTGCTTATTATTTTCGAGGTATATAGCTTGATGTAGGGTTAGACTTTGTTGGAAGAATGTTACTCAAGTTAATAAAGGAGTGTTGGTGTGTTTTTGCTTAACAATGGGGAAGTGTGAGGCAACAAATTCAAAATGTGTAGTTTTCTACACATCGGTCTCTGCTGG